>JBMLMS010000049.1:0-2326 GCA_049243925.1 Pirellulales bacterium | reverse complement strand
GCCACGCATCCGCAGGTGAAGCTCGTCGAGGGCGAGAGCTACCGCGAAGGACTCGCCGCACTGGCGCACTCCCTGGGCGTCGGGGAGCACGTGCGATTCGTCAACGAGTACCTGAGCCTGCCCGACCTGCTCGCACACCTCCAGGCCTGCGACGTGTTCGTCACGCCCTATCCGGGCAAGGATCAGATCGCCAGCGGCACGATGGCCTACGCCATGGCCGTGGTCGGCGCCGTGATCAGCACGCCCTATCTCTATGCCCGCGAGATGCTGGCCGGAGGCCGGGGGGTGTTGGTGCCGTTCTCCGACAGTGAGAGCCTGGCCCGGGCCGCCGCCCTGCTGCTCACCGACGACCGTCTCCGGGAACAGACCCGCCGGCGGGCCTACCGCCATGTGCGGCCGATGTTCTGGCCTACCGTGGGCCGCAGCTACCACACCCTCTTCCGGCAGGTCGCCGCGGCGGACCACCGGAAGCGTCCGCACCCCCCGCGGGCCGCAGCCGGTGGCCCCCGTCCCCCCGTCCTTCAGGAAGGCACCCGATGAATCACACCACCGACATGCCGCTTGGCCACCTCGATCGCATGACCGATTCGACCGGGCTCATCCAGCACGCGATCTACGGCATTCCGCGCCGCGAGAGCGGCTACACGACCGACGACAACGCCCGTGCCCTGCGGCTCTGCACCCGGCTGTGGGGCCGGCATCCCGACGACCGCATGCTGGCTCGAATCACCTGCTACCTGAGTTTCCTGGAACACGCCCGCTGCCCGGTGAAGGGCTTCCACAACTTTCTCGGCTACCAACGGGATTGGCTCGACACGACCGGCACCGGCGATTGCCAGGGGCAGGCGGTGCTCGCGCTGGCCGAGGTGCTCGGCAGCCGGCTGCCCGAGAGTTTCCGCGCGGTGGCCGCGGAACTGATCAAGACGGTCCTGCCGACGCTGGCCGAACTCCGCAGCCTGCGGGCCCAGGCCTACGTGATCATGGCCTGGTCGCATCTCTGGAAGGCCGACGTCCCGCTGGCCCACGGGCTCGAGGCCGTCGCCAAGCAGGCTGCCCTGCGGCTCACCGACGCCTACGAGCGGTCGCACCGGCCGGAATGGCAGTGGTTCGAGTCGCGGATGACGTATGCCAACGCCGTGCTGCCGCACAGCATGTTTGCGGCGGCTGAACGCTGGCCGGACGGCCCCTTCATGACGGTCGCCGAGCAGACGTTCGGCTTCCTGGTCCGCGAGACGACGACGAGCGGCCTGTTCTGGCCGGTGGGAAACTGCGACTGGTACGCGCGGGGCGAGTCGAAGTCGCCCTACGATCAGCAGCCGGTGGAGGCCTCGACGATGGCCGAGGCGGCGCTCGCCGCCTGCACGGTTCGCGCGGAGGCCGGCCATCGGGCCACGTTCCTCAGGGCGCACGCCTGGTTCGAGGGTCGCAACAGCCTGGGTCTGGCGCTCTTCGATCCGCTCACCGGCGGCTGCTGCGACGGCCTGCATCCCGAAGGCCTGAACCGCAATCAGGGCGCCGAATCGACGCTCGCGGCGCTCTGGACCCGCTGGCTTGGCATCGCGACCCGGAAGCTGTTCTGCGCCGACGATGAGATCGCCCTCGGCCCCCGTCCCCCGTCCCCTCCGCCCCAGGAACACCCGGCCCATGACGCCCCGCGAGAAGCCACAGCACTATCCCGAACTCTTTCAACGCCATGAGCGGAATCCGATCCTCACGGCCAACGACTGGCCGTATCCGGTCCACACCGTCTTCAACGCCGGCGCCTGCCAGATCGACGGCAGCACGCTGCTTCTGGTGAGGGCGGAGGATCGCCGCGGCCATTCCCATCTCAGCGTGGCCCGCAGTGTCGATGGGGTTTCCGACTGGCGGATCGACCCCCGGCCCTCCTTCGCGTCCGAGCCGGTGAACTACGCCGAAGAGGCCTGGGGGGTGGAGGACGCCCGCGTGACCTGGGTCGAGGATCGGCAGGAGTGGATCATCGCCTACACCGCCTTCTCGGCGATCGGGCCGCTCGTCTCGTTGGCCTCCACGGCCGACTTCAAGTCGTTCACCCGCCTCGGGCCCGTGATGCCCCCGGAGGACAAGGATGCCGCGATTTTTCCGAGGCGGTTCGGCGACCGCTACGCGATGATTCACAGGCCCGTGTCGGCGGGCAGTTCCGGGGCCCACATCTGGCTCTCGTTCTCGCCCGACCTGCGGCACTGGGGCGATCACCACGTGCTCTTGCATGCCCGCCGCGGCTCGTGGTGGGACGCCAACAAGATCGGCCTCAGCCCCACACCCCTGGAGACGCCGGAGGGCTGGCTGCTGCTCTACCACGGCGTGC
>JBMLMS010000048.1:0-12123 GCA_049243925.1 Pirellulales bacterium | reverse complement strand
CCTCGACCAGAAACTCGTGGGTGTCGAGCACGTGCAGCCCATCCGGGAAATCATCGCGTGAGTCCGCCCGGGAAGGCGGCCTGAGCGGAGGCTGCCAGTCTGCGACTACAGGGGCGGGACGGAGGTCGTGAGTGGCGGCACTCGGCCGTGGAATCGCACGACGAGTGATTCGTAGCCGAGCGGCCGGTCGTAGGCCGGCGTGTGCTCAACGCGATCGACCTTCGAGATGAGGTCGATCCGCCCCACGCGGTTGCAGAGCTGGGCGAGCAGGGTCCGCATGACCGTGCGGGCGTGGGCGGCACCGAGGCAGAGGTGGGCGCCGAAGCCGAAGGAGACGTGCTGGTTCGGCCGGCGGTCGAGATGCACCTCGTCGGCGGCTGGAAAGACCGTTTCGTCGAGGTTTGCCGATGCCCAGCAGAGGCTCGCCCGGTCGCCCGCCTGGACGGTCATCCCGTGCACGTCGGTGTCGACCGGGCAGACCCGGCCGATGTGCGTGAGCGGCATGTAGACGCGAAAGAACTCCTCGCTCGCAAGGACGATCCGGGCGGGATCGGCCCGGAGGAAGTCGATCGCCTCGGAATGCTCGGCGAAATAGCCGATCGCACAGGCCACACTGTAAATCATCGTGTCGCGGCCGCCGGCGAACATCAGGTTTGCGAAGCCGAGCTGCTCGGCCCGGGTGAGCGGCCGGCCGCGGAACTCAGCCGTCGTGAGCAGGCCGTAGAAGTCGTCGCCGGGATTCGCCGCCGCCTTGTCGAATTGCTCGTTGAGATACCGTTCGAGATCCTGGCCTTTCTCCGCACCATTTTCCCCGTGATGGAACACATGGATGCCCCAGCCGATGAACCGCTCGGCCTCCGCCTCATCGACACCGAGCAGCACCGTGAGCGCTCGCGACTGGAGCGGCAGCGCGAAGTCGCCGACCGCCTCGATCGCATCGCGTCCGAGCGCCTCGTCGAGCAGGCGATCGACGATCGCCTCGACACGGGCGACGAAGGCCGGCTGCTTGGCCCGCAGAAAGAATGGCTCGACGAGGTCGCGATAGTCGGTGTGGTCAGGAGGATCGGTCTCGATGGGGAGTTGACGCACCGAGCGTAGGTGCTCTTCCGACGGAATCGGCACGCGAAACGGTGCGTCGGAGCTGAACGTTTTCCAGTCCTTGGCGGCCTTCCGCACGTCGTCGTGCCGCAGGATCAGGGGGATCGTCTCGCGGTCTGTCGGCAGGCCGAGGACGCCGTGCGTGCGGCGGGGTTCGCGAAAGGGATCGGGAATGTCTGCCATGGGCGAGCACCGTCGACGAGGTCGAATGTAGATTTGGAGGGTACGCTGGGCTCGCACCGCCGTCTAGCATCGGCGCCCCGCACGCTTGCACAATCTACTCCCATGTCTGCACGAGTTCGACAAGCATTCTGGGGCCGGGTCGCGGGCGGTGACATGACGCGGTGGCTCGCCACAGTCGTGACCACAGCCGCGATCGGCTGCAGTCGCACCGACCCCACAGGCATCGTCGCGCAGACGGCTGGTGTGCGGGTTGGACAAGCTGCACGGATCGTCGCGGCCACCCCGCCCACGGCCGCCGAATGGGAGTCGCTCCGCGGCCTGGCGGGATTGCGTGAGCTCGTCCTCGACCGTGGCGTCGCGGACGACGGCCGGGTCGAGATTCTCACAACCCTGCCCGATCTCGAGCGGCTTGTGCTGCGTGAGTCGCCCCTCACCGACACGGGCTTCCGGCGGCTCGCCGCCTGCACGAAGCTCCGCGACCTGAACATTCCCCAGGCGGCCTGCACCGCCGTGGGGATCCGGGCCCTCTCGGGGCTCGAGCACCTGCGGAGCCTGCGGATCGGCGGCCGGGCCCTCGCTGGCGCGGATGTGTGCGCGGCCGTTGCGGAACTCCCCGCGCTCCGCACCCTGCATTTGATCGATGTGCCGATCGGCGACGCAGGGCTCCGCGTCCTCGCCCGGCTGCCCGGACTGTGGACCCTGTATCTGGACGGGGCAGGGGTGTCGGACGAGGCGTGGGAAGGGTATTTTCAAGCCTGCCCGAAGGTGCACGTGCACGTCGATCAGGCCCACCACGACCGCGATCCGAACCGCGGCCACGACTGACCATAGAAGAGGCTCGCCATGCAAGAAAGTCGGCAGAGGATCGTGGCCTGCATGCTCGTGCTCGCGACGGCCGCCGTGGCGATCACGACGCGCGGCGCCATGCAGGCGACCACAGTGCTTCCCCTCGCGGACGCTGCCGCCGGATGGATCGACACGCTCGATGCCGGGCAGCGGGCGCGGGGCGTCCGCGGCTTTGGCGATGCGTCGCGAACCGACTGGCATTTCGTGCCGAAGCCCGAGCGCAAGGGTGTGCAGCTGCGCGACATGACGGCGACGCAAGAGCGGGCAGCGCTCGAGCTCCTTCGGGCGACGCTCTCCGCGGCGGGGTTCGAGAAGGCCCGGGGCATCATGAGCCTCGACGAGATCCTGCGCCGCCTCGAGGGAAACCGCGCCAAGAACATCCGCGATCCCAAGCGATATTTCTTCACGGTGTTCGGAACGCCCTCGGATACTGGCACCTGGGCGCTCTCGATCGAGGGGCATCACCTGTCGTTCAATGTCACCGTGCGCGACGGGGTCGTCGTCGACTCGACACCGCAGTTCCTGGGAGCCAATCCGGCGGAGGTGAAGACGACGTTTGCCGACCTGCCCGAGGCGGGCCACCGCGTGCTTGGCGATGAGGAGGCGATCGCCTTCGACCTCGTGCGGTCGCTCGACGCGGCCCAGCGGACCACGGCGGTGATCGCGGTGGAAGCGCCCCGTGAGATCCGAGCCGCGGGCGAACCGCAGCCCTCGACAGAGCCGCCGGCCGGCATCGCCCATGCCGACCTCGAGCCCGGTCAGCGCGACGTGCTGCGCGCGCTTGTCGAAACCTATGCCGGCGTCATGCCGGAGGACGTGGCGGAAGACCGGATGCGGCTGATCGAGACGGCACCGGGCGGCTGGGATGCCGTGCGATTCGCCTGGCTCGGCGCCCTCGAGCCAGGCATCGGCCATGCCTACCGCGTGACGGGGCCGACGTTCCTGATCGAGTTCGTGAACGTGCAGCCCGATGCCGAGGGGAATCCGGCCAACCACATCCACTGCGTGTGGCGCGACAGGACGGGCGACTTCGATCTGCCGGCACGCTCGCCGTGAGCGGCCGAGACGGCGCCGGAATCACCGGCGTGCCGCAGGGGCGTTGACCCCGAACCGCACCCGCACGTCGGGGTGCGTCGTGTAGAGGCGGTAGCGTTCGCCGTCGTGCACGAGTGTGGCGCTCGACCGCTTGGGCGCCTCGGGATCGACCGGCAGGAGCGGATTGCCCGCGTACTTCGTCCAGTGCACGAGGTCGGTGCTCGTGGCGAGGCAGGTCTGCCACGTGGCGCGGTCCTCGCGAGGGCTCGCGTGGTAGAAGGCGTAGTAGCGGCCCTCGTGCCGCACGATCTGATCGACGGCGATCGCGTGGAGGTCGTAGGGCTCGGGGCCGCAGGCGAGCACCGGCTCATCGGAAACGTTCGTGAATACGCAGCCGTCGCGTGAGGTCGCGAGCCACACGCCGTGATCCATGCGCTCGTAATAGAGGTGCCACATGCCGCGTTCGAGCCACACGGCCGGCGTACCCCGGGGGCCGTCCGGGATCGGCCCGCCCGCGGCGAGGCGGATCTCGAGCGGTCCGCACCGCTGCCAGCGGACGCGGTCGCGCGACATGAGCTGGTGGGCGACGTCCTCTTCTCCCTCGGCGAACATCCGATACCAGCCGGCATGGCGGATGACACAGACGTCCTCGACCCACGCATCGGGCACGAGGGGATTCCTGTGCGACCGCGTCCAGTTGAGGCCGTCACCGCTTGTGGCCAGACCCAGCCGGCGCACCGGATCGCGGTCGGGATTTGAACCGGTGTACCACAGCGACCAGCGATTCCCTTCGCGGATGATCCAGCCGCGTTCGCGGAGATCACGATCCCATGCAACGGTGCCGCCGCCGGCGAACAGCGGCTGTGCCGACGGCGGCCCGAATTCGATGATTTCCGGAGGAAACGGCCCGCCGGCCCGCACGAGCGCGGCCTGGACAAGAAGCACCGCAGCGTAGGAACAGGCAAAAAACCGTCGCATGCAGGTCAGGATACGCCGCGTGGCCGCATCCCACCATCTACCCGGGGGCCATATCGCCCTCCCACGTCCATTCGCCTATCCTACATGGATCCGACACGAGGAACCCATGTCCGACGCAAGCCCCGCTTCCGCTGCCAAGCCGAGTGCCGTGGAGGTCGCCAAGACCGCCAGTGACTATCTGCGGGGTGACATCGCCCAGGAACTCGCGGACGGCCTCCCCGGCTTCGGGAAGCCCTCGGTGCAGCTCCTCAAGAATCACGGCACCTACCAGCAAGACGACCGCGAGACCCGCAAATCGGTGGACGGGAAAAAGAGCGAGCGGCAGATCTCGTTCATGATCCGCACCTGTGTGCCCGGCGGAAAGCTCACCGCGGAGCAGTTGCTCGCCGCGATCGACATGGGCGACGAGCTGGGCAACGGCACGATCCGGCTCACGACCCGGCAGGCGATCCAGCACCACGGCGTGGTCAAGGGCGAGCTCAAGGACTTCATGCAGCGAGTCCATGCCAACCACATGAGTACGCTCGCCGCCTGCGGCGACGTCGAGCGAAACATCATGTGCTGCCCCGCGCCGATTCACGGCAATCCCGTCCGCGAGCAGATGCAGGCCAAACTCGACGAGCTGGCCAAGCATCTCGCCCCACGGACACGGGCCTACTACGAGATCTGGCTCACCGATCCCGACACAGGTGAGAAGACGCTCGCCGCCGGCAACGGCAAAGAGGCCGCGGTGGAGCCGATCTACGGTCCGACCTACCTGCCGCGGAAGTTCAAGACCGCTTTCGCCCTTCCCGAAGACAACTGCACCGACGTCTACGCCAACGACCTCGGCTTCATCGTCGTCCACGAAAATGGAAAAATTCTCGGCTACAACGTGCTGGCCGGCGGCGGCATGGGCGTGACGCCGAGCGCCGCCAAGACGTTTCCGGCGCTCGCGAAGCGGCTCGGCTTCGTGCCGCCGGAAGACGTGCTCGGGATCGCCGAGGCGATCGTGAAGGTGCAGCGCGACTTCGGCAATCGCTCCGATCGCAAGGTCGCCCGGCTCAAGTACACGATCCACACGATGGGGCTGGAGAACTTTCGCAAGAAGGTCGAGGAGTACTTCGGCAAGCCGCTGGCCCCCTGCCACCCGGCCGACGTTCACGGCTTCGACGATCACATCGGCTGGCATGAGCAGGGTGACGGGAAGTTTTTCTACGGATTCAACGTCGAGAACGGCCGCATCCACGATGCCGGTGATTTCCGTCTCAAAACCGCCCTGCGGCGGATCCTGCGGGAGATCAAGCCGGGCGCGCGGATCACGGCGCATCAGAGCCTCTTGTTCACGGACCTCGCCGTGACGGATCGCGACCGGATCGCCACGATCCTGCACGAGCACGGCGTGAAGACCTCCGAGGAGATCAGCACGCTCCGTCGTTGGAGCATGGCCTGCGTGGCCCTGCCGACCTGCGGCCTGGCCGTGGCGGAGAGCGAGCGGGTGCTGCCAGGCCTCATCGATTCGCTCGAGCCCGAGGTGGCGAAGCTCGGGCTCTCACACGAGGCGTTCACGCTCCGCATGACCGGCTGCCCCAACGCCTGTGCCCGCCCCTACAACTCCGACATCGGCATCGTGGGCCGCACGCTCGGGAAATACACGATCTTTCTCGGCGGCAGACTGCTCGGCGACCGGCTCAACACGCAGTATAAGGACGTGGTGCCGTTCGAGGACCTCTCGCAGGAGATCACGGCCGTGCTCGCGTGCTTCAAGGCGGAACGGAAGTCGAGCGAGACCCTTGGCGACTTCTGCCACAGGAAGGGCGTGGATGGCGTGCGTACCTGGGCCGACGAGTGGCTGGCCGGCGCCCGCGGGCGCATGTAGGACAGGCGTCTCGCCTGTCATGAAAGCCCGAGGCGTGAGCCGAAGGGATCCCCGGCCCAAGGCATCCTCTCGGCTTACGCCTCGGGCTTCCTCGGAGTCTCTTACCGGGCGAACGCAGCGGGATCGGTGAGCACGAACAGGTGGCCGTGGTCGCTCGTCACGATCACGGCCGTGTCGGCCCAGCCGCCATGGGCTTCGATCCATGTGAAGATAGCCCGTAGCGCGGCATCGCCACTCTTCACGGCACCGATGCAGTTGTCGATGTTGTTGGCATGGCTCGCCCAGTCGACGTCGCCGGCTTCCACCATCAGCCAGAAGTTGCCCCTGGCATGCAGCACGTCGAGAGCCGCCGTGGCCATGTCGGCGAGCGACGGATTCTCGCGGATATCCGCCGCCGTGTAGCGGATCGGCGGAGAGTATTTCTTTTTCAGGCCTTCGAGCGTCTCCCGCTTCTCGGGCTCCACGAACACCGGATCGTAGCCGCCGTCGGCGGTCGCGAATGGCAGATGGCCTTCGCCGGCGCCGAAGAAGCCGAACAGCCGCCGGCCATCGGCGATGCATGCTCGGGTGGCTTCGCTGAGCACGTCGGCCCCTGGGCGGCCGGGCGTGCGCAGTGCGAGGCGATAGCGGCCGCCGCCGACCGCGTCGATCTCGCGGAGCGTGGACTCGGCGACGTATTTGTTCCCCGGTTCGAAGTTCGCTCCCTGGCCCTTGTCGTCGCGCACGTCGACCCCGAAGCCGCCGCCGACGAGCACATCGAGGCCGGGGAGCGGCGTGGTGCGGTGGGCGATCGACGGCAGACCGAGCTGGTCGCGGGCGATATCCTGATAGTCGTCACGGCTGACATTGTTCGCGTAGGCACAGGCGGGCGTGGCATGGGACACCGGCACACTCGACACGGCCCCGACCGCCCAGCCTTGCTTTTGGAGCGTGACGGCGATCGGCTCGAGCAACGCACCGGCGGGATCGACGTTGATCGCATCGTTGTAGGTCTTTCTGCCCGTGCACAGGCTCGTGGCCGACGCAGCTGAATCGGTGACGGCATGGGGTCGTTCGCGGCTGCGGCCAGTCAGGTAGCGCAGATCGACGGCCGTGGCCCACGGGGTCGCGCCGCCGAGCGCCGCGTCGTAGCCACCCCCGGTCTTTCCCCCCGGATTCTTCACCGCCTGGGCATCGACGTCGAACGAGGTGCCGTCGTTGGCCGGGCTCGTGACGCAAAACCCAAAGTCAGTTGGCACACCGCGATAGTCCTGAAATACGAAGCCGGTGCCACGGCCCGTGTCGTAGGCCACGCGGCCGGTCGTGGCGATCGCGGCGGTGCGGGTCGTCGTCCAGTCGAGGCCGTCGAAGACGAAGAGGATGATGCGTTTCTTCCCGGCGCGGGCCGCCTCGACTTGCAGGGCGTGAATATCGGTCTGGTCGAAGTAGTCGGCGGCGGTGTTCGCCGTACCGTCCGGCAGCCGGCCATAGAGGGCCTCGAGCCGTGCGGCGTCGCGGTAGATACTCCGCGGCCCGGCAACGGCGTCGAGTGAGATGCCAAACGCATACACAGGAATGAGCCGATTGGAGTGGTTCGACCACTCCACGTATCGGTCGGGGCGGATTCCCCAGTGGCCCCAGGACGCGCAGCCCGTTTGCTCGGCCTCACGCTCGATGTCACGAATTGGGTCTGCGGTGGCCGCTGTTGACGGCGCAATGGCGTTCGTGGCCCCCGAGAGGCTGAGCCATCCCACGACACCGCCCGCGGCGAAGACCGCGAGCAGTCGAGACCATGCGGCAGCCTGCGTGTGGCCCACGGCGGTTCTCCGGGGCGAGGCTACGCCGGGAGGTCGTCCCACATCGGGCACCAGAGCGGCAGCCGGGGGAACAGCTGAGACGCCAGCTTGAGCGCCACCTGGGTCGATGGCTCCATCCGTCCGGCCGCCACGGCCTCGTGCGGATCGCCCTGCCCGAGCACCAGCCGCGCGAGCTCCTCGGACGTGAGGCGGAGGTAGCTCCGGCCCACGCGGCCAGCCTGCACGGTGGCCTTCACCTCGCCCCCGCGGGGCTCGGTCACGATGATCGAGCCGCGGAAGTTCGGGGCCTCGAGACCGAGCTCCACCGTTTCGCGGATGCCGGCGGCGGCCACCCGCTTGGCGACGAGCGGCACGATCGCTTCGAGCACTTCCTGCGGCCGGAACAGCTTAGCGACGATCATCCGATCGCCGGCCTGCACGGCACCGGCCCCCGATTCGGAGCCCGTGACGGCGGCGTGCAGCGGATCGGCAGGAGCGGCTTCGTAGACAATCTCTTGGCGATCGTTTTCGACTGCTTCCGCACACACCCGAGCCAGGATGTCGCGCTCCAGCCCGGGAAACTCCGGGTCGGCCATGAGTTCGAGTACGCGATTGCCAGACTGGATCGCGTAGCCGACGATCCGGGCCGTCGTCTCATGGAGGTCGTAACGATCCTGGCCGACGAGCGCGACGATGATCGAATCGAAGGCGCTGCGGCTGATCAGCCACCGCGAGTAGGCCTCACTCCGATCGACCGGCCCGACGAAACTGCAAGCGTTTTGCTTGTAGATGCGGAGGATGGCGGGCAGTTCGACGTGCCGCCACTGCCGCATCGTGACCGTCTCCCCAACGCGTTGCGGTCCTTCGAGGAGCCGGGCGAGGATTTCGGTGGGCCGCCCGGGGGTGGCACGGTCGCGGCCGAGCACCGACCAGCCGAGCTCATGGAATGAGGGCGCGATCTTGGTACGTGAGAATCCGATCGACGCGCCGATGTGTCGCATGCGATCTTCCGCCGCCTGCACGAGCCGCTGCCCGTGTCCCGCTCCGCGGCACTCCGGGAGCACGGCGACGCGGTCGATCGTGGCGGCCGACAGCGGAATGCCGTCGAGAAGCACCGTCCGCGGCATGACTTCGACGTGACCGACGATTCGACCGGCGAGCCGGGCGACGAGCCGATTGGCCGCGTCGTGGTCGGGGTGATCGACGGCCGCATGAAACTCCGCCTTGGAGGGGGCGGTGGGCAGCCCCGAGAGGAGCTGGAGAATCTCGCTCTGGTCGCCGGCCCGGGCCGGGGCCACCCGGCACTCCTCGAGCATCCACGAGGGTGGCTTGAGGGGCAAAACCGGGTGTTCAGGGAGGTGGTGGATCGCGGGACGCTTGGTGGCGGACCGCCGGCTGACCACCGTGCCGGCCGGGCGAATGTCGACCGTGGCGACTGCCTTCGAACGCGCGGGTTTGGCCTTTTTGGCCTCCTTGTTCGTCCCCTTGACGGCCCGCACCAACTGCCCGGCGGAGTGGTCCGCCGTGGCCCGTGCCGGAGCCCGACCGGCGGAACGCTGTGGGGAACGATCTGACCGACGCATGATCCCTCCTTTCCCTGGAGTGACTCGAAACAGTCCGTTGGGCGTCAAGATATGACGATTCTCAGTCGTTTTCCAGTAGCAGGAACGATCGCAGCGTCTTTTCCGCGAAAAAACACCACGGATGCGCGCGAGATTCGAGGACACTGCGGGCATGCACCTGCGCTGCGAGCGGCCCGACGCGGTCGAGCGCGGCATGCCGCAGCGACTCCATGCGCGGCTGGAGCTGTTCGTTGACCGCGCGGATCTCGTGGCACCGTCGTCGGGCGAGCGTGGCAGTGGGATGCGTGTCGATCCAGTGCCGCTTGCGCCGCACGAGCTCGACGATCTCGGCCGACTGCCCTTCGAGCGACGCGAGATGTCGCTCGGGATGAAACTCGAGGTCGCGCAGCAGCCGCTGCGCGTCGGCCAGCTCGGCGGCCGGATTGCTGGTGGCGAGTTCCGGAAAGACGCCGTCGACCGGCAGCCGCAGCGTGCCCGACACCACCGCATGGCGTGGCGGATCGCAGCCGGTGAGCTGCCTGACGATCGAGTCGGTGAGCTCGTCGTAGGCGGCGCCGCCTGTGCCGTGCACGAACACGTCGGCGATCAAGAGCCGTGAGAGCATCGTCGTCACGATTGCCCGCGGGCGCAGCCGCAGGGCGTGCTCCTCCATCCGGGACAGAGCGTCGACCCATTTCGAGGGTGATGTGTCGGGAGAGATCGGCAGTTCCACGCGGACCGTCTCGAGATCGGAGAGCGTGAGCGTGCCGCCCGGGCTCATCGACGCGAAGACCCGCCGCCGGCGTCGGTCGTCACGCGACCAGATCCACCACGGCACCTCGTACCAGGGCCCGTCGCCGGCCGAGTCGGTGCGGACGGCGAGTTCGGGCATCGGCCGGCCGCGGCCGCGCACCTTGTGCATCCGGCGATAGGCGACGAGGGCCGCGTTGTAGGCCTCGTGAAACTGGCGGGCGTGCGCGAGCAGCCAGCCCATGAAGACCATCACCGTGGGCAGTCGCATCAGTTCGCTGACCGGCACCTCGAGCGTCTCCCAGCCGAAGCGGGCCTCGAGCGCATGCCGCGCCTGCGCGAGCCCGAGTCCGAGGCGATGGCACTCCGCCGCGCGTTCGATGGCCAGTGGCCACCAGCGCCGGAGGATCGGATTCGGCTCCAGCGGCGCGATGAGATCGCTGGCCCGCCGACCGAAAGCCGCGAACACGTCGCGATCCTCGAGCGGCCGCTCCTCCCACGCCATCTCGGGAGCCGGCGCATCGAACGGCACCTCCTCGAAGTGCGCGGCGCTCGGCGTGCCGACGGGCACACTGCACGAGGCCCGCACACAGCGGTCGGTATCCACGACGAGGTTGATCGCGGTGCCCGATACGGCCCTGGCATAGGCGTCGAGCGCGGAGTTTTTCAGCCACACGCCCGGATGGAAGAATTCGGGCTGGTGCCCACCCATGATGATCGGCCGCGCCAGCCAGTCGGCCATGTCGGTCGGCCGCTCGGCGTCCCGGTAGCTCAGTGTGTATTCCGCCGCGACCGTGAGCACTTCGCGGCGAGTGGCGGCGACGAGCTCCCAGAGCTTGAGGTCGCCGATCCGCGTGTCGAACGCCGTGCGCAGCAGACGATTGTTGTCGACGAGCGTCTCGATCGAGTCGGCCGGCGCCGCCGCCGCCGCGTAGACGGGCGGTTCGATGAGCCGGTCTCCCGAGCGCTCGGGTGCCAGGCGGGTGCGTCGGGATGGGGGCATGGGGCAATCGGCCGCGGTCAACTCGCCACGCTCGCTGCGGCGGCCACTGCCGACTCCGCACGATCGAGCACGCGGCGATAGTAGGCCAGACGCGTCGCCGCATCGTCCAGTGCGCCCCCGAAACTCCGCGCCAGATCGAGGTACACCAGCGGCACGGGTAGTTCGACCACCGTGAGCCCCGCCGCGGCGGCCTGCACCCACAGCTCGAGCGGCATCGCATAGCCTGGCTCGGTCGGCGCGAGCCGCTCGAGTGCCCGGCGTGAATAGGCCTTGAATCCGCAGAAAGCGTCAGTGAGTGCGAAGCCCAGGCGGGCGTTGATCTCGGCGGTGATCTCGGCATTGATCCGCCGGCGTGTGGCAGGCGGCTCGCTATCGCCTGTGAAAGCGGCGAGGTAGCGGCTGCCGCTGACGATGTCGGCACGGTGGGCCGCGAGCGCCGTCATGAACTCGGGGATGAGCCGCGGCTGGTGCTGGCCGTCGCAGTCGATCGTCACGAGGCCGTCCCAGCCGCCGTCGCGGGCCGCCGCGAATGCCGTCGCCAGGGCAGCGCCATAGCCCCGGTTGGCCGCGTGCCGCGCCACCCGCACGTCGTGCCGAGCGGCGAGCAGTTCGGCCGTGCCATCGGTCGAGCCATCGTCCACCACGAGCACGTCGGTGGCGAACCGCAGCACCTCGTCGAGCACGCCCGACACGTGGGCGGCCTCGTTGAAGACCGGAAGGGCCGTGAGAAACTTTGCCACTGAAAGCCGCCTGAACTGCTGGAATGGGACCGCAGCCGAACCCTGCAAGTTTAGCGCCGAAATGCTGTCGATCAAATCGCCTGCCAGATGAGCGGGTCGGTATCGGCCACGCTCGGCTGGGAGTGGAGGCCCGGAAGCACCTCGGCCAGGCGGCGGCCGAGCACGTCCATCGAAAATCGCTCGCTGGCATGATGGCCGACGGCGACCACGGCCAGCCCCGCGGCGGCTGCCGCGAGGGCATCGTGGAGCTTGACCTCGCCGGTGAGGAGGGTGGCGCAGCCTGCGCGGGCGACCT
>JBMLMS010000047.1:0-12312 GCA_049243925.1 Pirellulales bacterium | reverse complement strand
TCGGACCTGCCTGCGCTCCGCCATCCATGGCTCCGCTGGTCAGCTACGCCGGCTCCCGGGGCATGGGCAGCCCCTCACGGCTTTGTTGAATGCTCACCGCACTCAGCGTACCGGCAGCGGCGTCTGGGCGCCGATCGGAAATGGCTGGGGCGGCGCCGAGAACGAACTCGCCGCGGGCCGCATCGGCTGAGGCGGCGCCGGCGGCTGGCCGCCCGAGGGCACGAACCAGCTCGAGCCGGCCGGGAGGGCGCCGCCGGCCTGCTGGGCCATCGCCCCCCCCTGCTCCGTGCCGGCCCAGGCTGCTGCCGATGTCACCCCGTCGAGGATCGCTTTGAAGGGCGACACCTGCCCTGCGACGGCGCCGTTCGATGGTGGCTGAGCCATGCCTCCGGTCGGCGCCTGGAACTGCTGCTCGAACTGCTTCACGAACGGGTCGACCGTTTCGTGGAGGTCTTTCGGGAGATAGGTGTCGGCTCGCACGATCAGTTCGGCGACGAGCCGGCCGCTCCTGCTGGCCACGATCTGATTGCGGTAGGCCGGAGCGAGGGTCACGGAGAAAAAGGTGATCACGATGCAGAGCAGGGCGCCCTTGGCGAGCCCGAGGACGAGGCCGAGCTGGTGGTCGAAGGCCGATAGGTGCACGGCGTTGATCGCCCCCGAAATCACGCGAAACACGAGCCAGACGCCGATCGACGTCGCGGCATAGAGGGCGAGCATGGCGGTGAACCGATTCCACGGAGCCTGCTGGCCGAAGAACGGGGCCAGCTGGCTGGAAAATCGCAGGGCCACGAATGAACTTGCCACGATGCCGGCGATCCAGGCCAGCTGCCAGACCATGCCCTTGAAGTAGCCGAGCAGGGCCGCGACGGCCAAAATGCCCAGCATGACGAGGTCATATCCTTCGAGAGCCACAGGCGCCTCCGGTCGGTGGAAGAGGGGAGGCGGGAGTGTAGGCGTCGCGCCGCGGCCGTCGAAGGTCAATCTGTGACAACGGGGTAAATCTTGCATCGAAACGGAACAGCCACCGCATATCCCCTAGATTACGCGAACGACACAATCCCCCTGTTGTGAAGGCCGTGCTCGGCGGCGACTGCCGGCGGTAACACGCGGCGAGGTGCGACTTTGCGGTTCCCGCGATGCGGGGCACGCACAGCGGTTGGGCTGACGCCAGTCCGGTGGGATGCCGAAAAACAATCAGACGTAGGTCTTTGCGCGGGCTCTCTTGCCGAACGGCCCGCACAAGACTTCGTGGGCCGGCGCATCGGCACGCCGGCGGGCGGACGAGGTTTGGTCTGGGGGGAGAGCAGCGTGCCCGGTTTCCGCGTGCATATCACCGGCTCGACGATCGTCGGTGCCGGCTACGCTGCCGCCACGTGGGCGATCGGCGACATGCCGCCGATGACCTGTGCCTTGGCAGGCGGGCTGTGCGCCG
Source organism: Pirellulales bacterium (assembly GCA_049243925.1). Taxonomy (GTDB): domain Bacteria; phylum Planctomycetota; class Planctomycetia; order Pirellulales; family UBA1268; genus RGVT01. The sequence continues at coordinate 10,880 of JBMLMS010000047.1, read as the reverse complement.
TGTCGGGCATGCTCCCCGATCTCGACAGCGGCCCGGGGATTCCACTCAAGGAGAGCGTGGCGTTCGCCGCAGCCGTCGTGCCGCTCTTGATGATCCACCGGTTTCAGCAGATGGGCCTTCCGACGGAGGCGATCATCCTGATCGGGGCCGCGCTCTACCTCGCGATCCGGTTCGGGATGACGTGGCTTCTGCAAAACCACTCGGTTCACCGCGGCATGTTTCACAGTCTGCCGGCCGCACTCATCGCCGGCCAGATCGCCTTTCTCGCCTTCGGTGCCGAGGAGCCGCTGCGGCGCTATTTCATCGCCAGCGCCGTCGTGCTCGGGTTTCTCACGCACCTCGTGCTCGACGAGATCTGGGCCGTGAGGATGGGGCTCTTCGGGCCGAAGGTGAAGAAGTCGTTCGGCACGGCCCTCAAGTTTTACGGTTCCGAGGCCTGGTCGAATCTCCTCACCTACGTGCTCGTCGTCGTGCTTGGGGCTCTTGCCGCCGGCGATGCCTCCTGGAATGAGCGGGCCCAGGTCATGCGGCAGCAGATGGAACAGGCCACGCGGATCTACCAGACTTTCCCGGGCCAGTCGCCGTACCGCCGGTAGGCCGTTCGCTCCGGCCTCTTGCCCACGGGGATGCGCGGGCCCATCATGGGCCCACCCTCACCCCGGCCGACGCTTCATGCCCCCCCTCGCCACGATCACGCTTCAGCCCACGGCCGTCGCCAGCCTCGTGGGCTATCTGCTCTTGATCGCGGCGGCGGCCTACGCAGGCGGCTCGTCGGTGGCTTTTTTATCGCTCGGCCATCGCCGGATGCAGGTGCTGCTCTCGCTCACCGGCGGCGTGATGCTCGGCGTGGGGCTGCTCCATCTCCTGCCCCACGCCTACCTCGAGCTCTCCCGCCAGCTCGATACCACGATGGCCTGGGTGCTCGCCGGCTTCTTTTTCATGTTTCTTCTTGAACGGGCCTTCCATGGGCATGCCCACCACTCTGCCGACGGCAGTCACGGCTGCGGGCATGACCACCATGAACATCCCGACCACTCCCATGGCCATGCGGAGCATGCGCACGGCGGCACGGCGGCGTCGGGCCCATGGGCCTGGTGCGGCGCGTTTGCCGGCCTGGCCTTGCACAGCCTCGCCGACGGCGCCGCCCTCGCAGCCTCGGTGGGGGCCGACGGCGATCACGGCACCGGTCTGCTCGCCGGCTTCGCCACCTTTCTCGCCGTCGTGCTCCACAAGCCGTTTGATTCCGCGATCATCGCCACGCTCATGACCAATGCCGGGGCGACGCCGCGCACGCGGCGCATCGTCAACATCGCCTACGCGCTCATCGTGCCGCTTGGGGCGATGCTGTTTTTCGCCAGCCTGCGAATCTTCGGCGGCAATCAAAACGCCGCCTTGGGGGCGGCCCTGGCGATGGCCGCGGGTGCCTTCCTGTGCATCGCCGCGGCCGACCTTCTACCCGAGGTGGAATTTCACAGCCACGACCGCCTGCTCCTCACCGCCGCCCTCACGCTCGGGATCGCGATCGCGTGGGGCATCGTGGTGATGGAGCGGTCGTCGCACGCTCACGCCGTCCATGCCGGGGCCCACGGTCACCCGCACGGCGAGTGAATCATGTGTCGACGTCGAGGCCGCGGGCGTTGCGCACCGCACGCACCTCGCCGAGCACGTCTTCGATGAGCTCATGCTGGCGGCGCATGTTCGGCAGCTGGAGCTGGAAGAGCCAGGCGATCGCCGCGACGAGCGTGAGTCCGCCGACCAGATGCGGCGTCACCCAGTCTTGCGTGCCCGGCCGGCCCGAGGCGGGGTCGGCGGCGCCGCCCAAAGCCACGATCGCCACCACGGCGAGCATGCCGAGGAGGGCGAAGGGAAAGGCCCGCCGTTTGAGCGTGCGGCTGCGATCGATGTAGGCCGGATCGAGGCCGTAGGTTTCGACCACCTCGCGGCACCACCGGCCGGTGCCGATGAAATAGGTGACGGCCATGCTGTTGACGAGCACGACGAGGAGCGCCGCAAGCACGCCCGAGAGCCGGTGCACCGTGCCCCAGCGGAGCACCTGCGGATCGGTTTGGCCGTGCAGGTCGCCAAGCCAGAGGCCGAGGCCGGCGGTGGCCGCGAGCAACGCCACGGCGAACATGGCCACCCGTGAAAAGACGCGTTCCATATCGGCAGTATAGGCTGATGGACTCCGATGCCACACCCCGCGCCGCCAGCTACGCTCGCCATCACATGCGGCGATCCCGCCGGGATCGGTCCGGAGGTGGTGCTTGCCGCCTGGGCCCGGTCGCCGGCCCACCAAGCCGCGCGGCTCCGCGTCGTCGCGGCGGTCGACCTCGTGAAGGCGACGCTCCGTGAGACCCCCGGCCTGCCCCCGCTCGCCGTCGAGGCGGTGAGCGCCGACGATTCGCGGCCGTCGCAGGCCGACACCGTGCTCGTCGTGGAGCCGGCGGCACGTGTGGAGCGGGTGCCCCGCGGCTGCATCTCGGCGGCGGGTGGCCAGGCTGCAATCGCCGCGCTCGAGACGGCGTTTGCCCTCGTGCGCCAGGGGCATGCCCAGGCGATCGTGACCGGCCCGCTCAACAAAGCGGCGATCCACGCCGCAGGCCACGACGTGCCGGGGCACACCGAGTGGCTCGCGCGGGCCTGTGGCCTGCCCGACTCCGCGGCGTCGATGATGCTCTGGCTTCCGGATGTGGCGGGCGGTTCGCCGGGCCTCGGCGTCGTGCACGCCACGCTGCACGAGTCGCTCCGCACTGCCGTCGGGCGGCTCACCACCGCCGACATCGCTACCGCCGGCCTGCGGCTGGCATCTGTGCTCCCCACGCTCCTCGGCCGGCCTCCGCGGCTTGCCGTGGCCGCGCTCAATCCCCACGGCGGCGAAGGCGGGCTCTTTGGCGACGAGGAATCCCGGCTCGTGGCCCCGGCGGTGCGGGCGCTCGCCGCACGCGGGCTCGACATCGTCGGCCCCCTGCCTGCCGACACGCTCTTTCTGCGGGCGAGCCGCGGAGCGTTCGACGGCGTCGTCGCGCTCTACCACGATCAGGGGCACATTCCGGTGAAACTCCTGGGCATGCACCGGGCCGTCAATATCACCCTCGGGCTGCCGGTGGTGCGCACGAGCGTCGCGCATGGCACGGCGTTCGATATCGTCGGCACCGGAGTGGCCGATCCGACGAGCATGCTGGCGGCGATCGACGTCGCCTGCCGGCTGGCGATCGCGCCTGATGCCGTCATGGCCGCGGCGGTGACACTTCTTTGAGATGCTGGTCGGTGACGTCGATGAGGCCGTCGATCGCCGGCTTGTAGACGAACGCCGTCGCGTCGACCGGCTCTCCGAGTTGCACGTCGTAGAGTTCGAACACCGCCACCACCTCCGGCGTCGTCGCAGTCACGGGCCGTGGCCCGGGAATGGCGAGCCATTCGATTCTGAAGGGAAACAGTTCGCGGCGGCCGATCGCGAGCCGCACGCTCCACGGCATCCCCTCGGGCAAGTCGGCCGCCGTGATGCCCGCCACACCGTTGATGGCCTCTGCCTGCCCGGGCAGGATCATCGCGAGCATCGGCTTGTGCCACGAGCCTTCGATCGTCCACACCTGCATGCCGTCGAGATCGTCCGCCGTCGCCGTCGTGAAGCGGAACCACTCGCGCACGAGTGTGAGCATGCGCTGCACGCCTCCCACATACGGCCCATCGGAGCCCCGCGGCCCGAGCGAGAGCTTTTCCAGGTGCTCGTGCACACGCTGCACGTCGACCCGCTGCACCGTCGCCGTCTGCATGCCGAGCTTGCGGTAGTTCCAGAAGTAGAGACCGTCGCACACCTCGAGGAGATCGAACGTCTCGGTGTCGGAGCTGAGTCGTGTTTCCAACCGAAACCGCTGCTCACGGCCCGTCCCCTGCTGCACGTAGCGACCGCTGCCCTTGAGGACGGTGTCGCCCACGCGGGCGAGCTGGCGGACACGGGCCGAGATCGATTCTGCCTTGGAGAGACCCGCGATGGCGGCGGCCACGATGCGTTCCGGCTGGCCCGCGTCGTTGGCGTCGGCCCCGCGCTGGTAGACGCTGCCGGCGGCCCCGGCCTGGGCGCGGGCCACTCCGGCCTGGTGGGCCAGGATCACGACGCCGCAGGCCGCGAGCAACGCGGTCTGGCGCACGGGATGGCGCCATCCGGGCAATCTGGGCAGGTGGCTGGTCGTCACGGTCAGTGAAACTTTGAGGATTTTGCCAAAGAAATCGGGCCGTCGACGTCGAAACCAAAGGGGTCGGAAGGTCGGCCGTGGCCGATGCCGTGCGGATTCGTGGCACCCCGCGAGTCTACGGCATCCCGCGCGGCCGGCCCAAGACGAGTACGGCCGCGATCGCGCGGCTGGCCGCCGGCTTTGGAGGTGAGATGCCATGGTGATGAAGAAGCGTCTGCAAGGGTTCGTGGGGCTGTCGCTCGCAGCGTCGCTGACCGGCTGCCACATTCCGGCGAACTCGCCGCTCACCGGGCTGGCCCAGATCCGCCCGGTGGCCACTCCGCACACCAACGTGCTGCCGCCGGCCGCGATGCTGCAGCACCCCGGGCCCGGCGTCGAAGGCCCTGGCCCCGGCGTGATCGTGCCCGCGTCGTACGAGGCCGCCCTGGCGGATGCCGGTGCGATGATGGGTGGTGATGGCGGCGGCATGCCCGGCGGCATCATGGGCCCCACCTCGCAGATCGGCTTCCTCGGACCCGACGGCATGCAGGTGCGCTGGGATGTGAGTTCCTCTGGCGGCTTCGATTCCGAGCCGCTCGTGACACCCGGCCGTTACGACTTTCCGCAGGGCGGCATCTATCGCCTCAAGGTCACCGACATCCCGGGCTCCGAAGGCCTCGAGCTCTACCCGACGATCGAGGTCGCTCCTGTCGCCCCGCGAACCGCCGCCTTCCTCGATCACAACGCGGTGCCGTTCCAACTCACCGAAGAGGATCTCGATCAGGTCACGGCGGGCAACTTCGTGACGAAGGTCGTCTACCTTCCCGATCCCGACTACCAGGAGCTCGCCGTGGCCGGCGTCGAGACGCTCGTCAGCACGCGGCTCGATCCGGGCGTCGATCCGGTCGTCGAAGCCGATCGGCGCGGCTCGATCCTCGCCATCATCCGCATCGGCAACAAAGATCTGCAGTCGCCCGGCGGTCAGGCGGGCGGCTATGCAGCCGCCGGATCTGGCATGGGCGATGGCGGCGGCGATGGGAGCGGAGGCGGTGGTGCCCCGTGCCCGATCGGCGTGGCTGCACCACTCGGCATGCCCGTCGGTGGCAATCCCGCGCAGCTGCCTCCAGCCTTCATGGCCGGTGTCACGGCCCCGCAGTATGGCATGCCGATCACCGGCACGCCGATCGGCCTGCCCGGGCCCGCGCACATCCCGCTCGGCATCCCGGCCGGACTGCAGAAGCACACGATCACGAACCACACGAAGACGCACATTCCGCCGCCGACTCGGCAAATGGGCCTGCACGTGCAGCAGTCGCCCGGCCTGAGTTATCCGAAGCCGGCCCGGCACGCCTACGTCTCGGAGCGGGCCGACGTGCCGCACCTCAAGCTCCGGCAGCCTCACGAAGACCGCAAGCGATTCGTCGACAATGGCGGGCCCGATGCCGACGCTGCCGCCGGCCTCTGCCCGCCGGAGCCGGGCGACTACCTGGAGCAATGAACACACCGACCACCACCCTCCGGACAGGGACCGTGCTGCGGGCTGCCCGCGGACTGCTGGCAACCGTCGTCGTCGCCTCGATCGCCTCTGTGGGCCATGCCCACGAGGATGCCGAGATGGTCACGATGGAGACACCCACCAGCGAATCAAGACCGGGAGCGATTGGCGCACGCGGGCGCCTGCAGCCCGGTCCCTGTCCGGAAGGTGTGCTGCCCGATGCGGTGCAGCCGGTCGATGTCAGCGGCCCCGAAGGCCTCGCAATCTCGATCGAGACTGCCGCCGGCTGGTCGCCCCTGCGATCGGCGCCTCTGCGGATGGGCCTGGTGGTCGGGCAGCCGTATCGGCTGCGGCTGGCCGGGTTCGCCGCGGCTCCCGAGCGGGAGCTCTATCCGACGATCCGCGTGCTGGCCAAGCTCGCAGCGCCCCCCGGGCAGGCGTGGCGGTTTCCGGTCGAGGTGGTGATCGACGAGGCCGACATCGCCGCGGCCCTCGAAGGCTCGCTGGTGCGCCGTATCGTCTACGCGGCCTGTGATCCCGACACGCCCGACATCGTGCCGGCCACGTGGTTCGACGTGCGGCCTGGTGACGACGCACTCGACGTGGCCCTCACGCTGGGCGATCCAGTGGCGGAAGTGATCATCGGCAATCGTGTGCCTGCGCCAGGGAGCGTGCGATGAACGAACCGGTGCCATTCCGCTGGCTGCGCATCGTGGCGATCGCCACGGGCGCGATCATCCTCGCGTCGTGCCGGTCGCTGACCGCACCGACGGCTCTGTCGACGACGGTGCTCACGGCAATGCCCGCCGACACGGACGTCTCGACTGCGCTCGTCACCGATGAGGTCGCACCACTGGACGACCTCGCAGCTCCGGATGCGCTCGCAGACCTGGCTCAAGCGGACGACGGCGTCCGCGTGGTCGGCCTCGAAACCCCCTGCCCTCCCCTGCCCCGGCTCGCACGGCGGGGTTGCCGCGGCGGCCGCTGCCAAGCCTGCCAGATGGGCACCGACGCGTGTGCTGTCGGCAACTGCCCGACGCCGATCTGCCTGCCGGCGCCTGGTGTGCCCACGGCGGGCCCCTGCCTCGTCTGCGACGGAGGTGATCACGGCGCACCGGCGCGGCCCGCGGCCGGCCTCGGCCTCAAGAACCTCACGGCCGGCGACACCGTGGCCCGCTATCGCCCCGCCGATGCCCTGCTTCTCGACGACGACGACACCTCCGAGGTGCAGCTCGTCACCTCGAATTGCGCGTGCGTCTACGCGCCGCGGTTCTCGTCGGTGCGGGAATTGATCCGGCCCCACGAAGAGGCGGCTCCCGTCGGCCCCAAGGGCCTTGCCAACGACGAGCACGTCGATGCGGCCATCGACAGGATTCCGGTCGTGGCCCGCACGCACCGCGTCGGCCCGGATCTGGCCCGGAAGGCCCTCGTCGGCCTCGCGGTGGAAGAGCGGCTGCCGGCGCTGGCCGTCGACCAGGCCGATCTGCCCGAGGCGTCGATCAACGCCGAGCAGCCTGTCGAGCGGGCGCGCGACGAGCATCCGGCCGTCGCGGCGCTCGTGCAGACCCCGCGGATCAAGGTCGGCTTCGACGTGCCGCTGGCGTGGACGTGCGTCAAGGGTGCGCAGGTCCTCGTCGGTGACCAGGCGGCCGAGGTCGTGGCTTCCGATCAAGGCACGGCCACGCTGCGGCTCGAGGAGCCGGGCCGGGCCGAGCTCACGCTCTGCAAGCGGGCCGGCAGCGACACGGCACGCGTCGGTGAAGAGCTCGACTTCACGATCTTCCTGCTCAACTCGGGCGACCGCCCGCTCGCCGACATCGTGCTCGTCGACGCGCTGCCCAAGCGGCTCGCGCTCGTGCCGCAGAGCGCGGCGTCGAGCCTGCCGGCCGACATCTCCACCGGCGCCGGCGACGACGGCTCGGTCGTTGTGAAGTGGCGGCTGACGGGCTCACTCGCGCCCGGCGCGGGGGGATTCGTGCGGTTTCGGACGATCGTACGGTAGCCGCTGTTTGCCCTCGGCCACCGCGCGGGGGTACGATCTGGGCCGATTTTGTTCCGCTTTCCCCGCGAGGCCCTCATGCGCATGTCCCGCCGGCCGCAGGCCAGTTCGTCCCTTCTCATCGCTGTCGTTCTGTCGCTGCCGGCCACGTGGCTTCTCGCGCAGCCCGGGGCCGTGCAGTCGAACGCACAGCCGGGCGCCGCACAAGCGGCCCCGGGCAAGCAGACCGCCGGCATGCCGAAGGTGCCCGCTGTGCCGGACGGCACGCCGCAGCAGCTGCTCGACTTCGTGCAGGGGCTCAAGGAGACCGACGCCAAGCCGTCGTCGCGCGAAGAGATGATGGCCTACATGCGCGACGTGGCCGGCGCGTCGGTGCAGGCCGCCGACAAGATCCTCGGACAGGTGAAGCCCGGGCAGAAGTTTCACGACGAGGCCGCCGCGCTCAAGCTCGAAAGCCTGATGCTGCTCGGCCGGCTCGGTGACGAGAAGGCGGCGGCCGACATGACGGCCTACGCCCAGTCGCTCGTCAACAGCCCGTCGCCCGAGCTCGCCAAGGAGGCCCAGCGGCTCGTGCTCGTGGGCGAGGCGCAGCAGGTGTTCGCGAGCGGCAAGCTCGACGGCGGCCCCGCCCTCGTGCAGAAGGTGGCCACGATGCTCGCGGCCGATCCGAACGACCAGCAGACGGCGGGCCTCGCCATGCAACTGGCCGGCGCGTTCGAGCAGCTGCCCGGTGGCGAGGAGCTGGCGGCCGCGGCCTACAAATCGTTTGGGCCCCTGTTCGCAAAGAGCACGAACCAGCAGGTGAAGGCGATGGGCGAGAGCTTCGCGGGCACGCTGCGGCGGCTCTCGCTGCTCGGCCACCCGATGGAGATCACCGGCACGCTCCTGAATGGCCAGCCGTTCGACCAGAAGTCGCTCGCCGGCAAGGTGGTGCTCGTGGACTTCTGGGCCACGTGGTGCGGCCCCTGCGTCGCCGAGATTCCCAACGTGCTCGCCCAATACGAGAAGTATCGCGACAAGGGCTTCGAAGTCGTGGGTATCAGCCTCGACGAAGACCGTGAGACGCTCGAGAAATTCGTCGTCGAGCAGAAGATCCCCTGGCCGATCCTCTACGAAAAGCCCGGCGGCGAGGGCTGGCGGCATCCGCTGGCGACCTACTACGGCATCAGCGGCATTCCGACCGTGATTCTCATCGGCCGCGACGGCAACGTGGTCACGCTCAATGCCCGCGGCGAGAAGCTGGGCGAGGCGCTCGACAAGCTCTTCAAGCCTGCGGGCTGACGGCCACTTTCATCGTGCACAAACGGCTCATTTCCCGGCGTGCCGGGGCGTTCGATTCGTCGGGCATTCGCAAGGTCTTCGATCTGGCGGCGAAGCTCGTCGACCCGATCAACCTCTCGATCGGCCAGCCCGACTTCGAGATGCCCCCCGCCGCCCGCGAAGCGGCGAAGCAGGCGATCGACGCCGGCAAGAACGGCTACACGCCCACCCAGGGAATCGCCGTGCTGCGCGAGCGGCTCGAGGCTCAGGTGCGCGACGAGCTCGGCCAGCCGGATCGCTCGCTGTGCGTGACGAGCGGCTCCAGCGGGGCGCTCAACCTCGCCCTCATGGCGCTCATCGATCCCGGCGACGAAGTGATCGTGTTCGAGCCCGCGTTCGTGATGTATCGCCCGCTCGTGGAGTTTCTCGGCGGCCGGTGCGTGGTGCTCGACACCGCCCCCTCGTTTCAGATCGACGTCGATCGCGTGGCGGCCGCGATCACGCCCGCCACGAAAGTGATCCTCCTCAACACGCCGGCCAATCCCACCGGCGTGGTCGCCACGGCCGACGTCGTGCGTGACCTCGCCCGGCTTGCCGATGCCCGGGGCGTGACGATCCTCAGCGACGAGCTCTACCGCTCGTATTGCTACGACGCGCCGTTTGCCTCCCCTGCCCTGCACTCCGACAACGTCGTCGTGATCGACGGCTTCTCGAAGTCGCACGCCATGACCGGCTGGCGAGTGGGCTGGGTGCACGGTCCGAAGCCGGTGGTCGACGCCTGCACGATGCTTCAGCAATACACGTTCGTGTGCGCGCCGCAGGTGGGCCAGTGGGCGGCCCTCGCCGCGCTCGACGCCCCGATGGAGGCGCCGCTGGCCGAGTGCCGGCGGAAGCGCGACCTGCTCATGGCCGGCCTCCGCGGCCACTACCGCTTCGTGCAGCCGGGCGGCGCGTTTTATCTCTATCCGGAGGCGCCCGGTGGATCGGGCAAGGCCTTCGCCGAACGGGCCGTCGCCGAGGAGAAACTGCTGGTGGTGCCGGGCGGCGTGTTCGGCGTGGCCGACACCCATTTTCGCATCGCCTACACCGTGAGCGACGCCACGCTCGGCCGCGGCATCGCCGCCCTCTGCCGCCTCGCGGAAACCGCCTGAGCCATGCCCACCCGTACCATCCGCGACGTCGCCGCCCTGCTCGACCACGCCGTGTTGAAGCCGAATTTCACGGCAGCCGATCTTGCAGCCCACGCCGCCATGTGCGTGGCCCGCGGCGTCGGCTGCCTGTGCGTGCGGCCGGCCGACGTGGCAGCGGCCGTCGGGCACGTCGCCGGGAGCCCCGTCGTGGTGGCGAGTGTGATCGGGTTTCCCCACGGCAGCCACCGCCCTGAAACGAAGGCCCTCGAATCACGGCTTGCGATCGCCGACGGCGCGAAGGAGCTCGACATGGTGATCGCCCTCGGCCCGCTGCTCTCGGGCGACGAGTCGCCGGTGCGTGACGACATCGCCGCCGTCGTCGCCGCAGCCCGGCCATACGGCGTGCTCGTGAAGGTGATCTTCGAGACCTGCTATCTCACGCCCGCCCAGATCGTGACGGCCTGCCGGCTCGCCGAGGAGGCCGGCGCAAACTTCGTGAAGACTTCGACAGGCTTTGGCACGGCCGGGGCCACGCCGGAGACCGTGCGGCTCATGCTCGACACCGTCGGCGGCCGCCTCGGCGTGAAGGCCTCCGGCGGCATCCGCACCTGGGACGACGCCGTCATGTACCTCGACATGGGGTGCACGCGGCTCGGCGTCGGCGACGCCGCGGCGATCCTCGACGGCAGCACGGCCACCGGCGCCTATTGAACGGTATCCGTGCTCCAGCGTCGAGCGTGATTGCTTGTTCGACCCCAACGCGCCCAATCCGGCTCGGGGTTACCCCGTACCGTCTCGCCGGACGCTCACTGCGCCCATCCATG
>JBMLMS010000046.1:5695-18862 GCA_049243925.1 Pirellulales bacterium | reverse complement strand
GGCCCCGTCCTGCCTGGCAGCCGATGGGAACGCCAAGGGTTCCCATGGCTGCCGAACCCGGCTCAGCCGGGAGGCCACGACAAAACCCTGCCCGCACGACGCACAGCGTGCCCTGCCGAATCCGAAGCAGAGGATGACACAGGTGAGGTATGACCGCAGCTCCCGTTCGATGTGCGCCGAAACGGGCTGCTCAGCGACCGCCCGAGTCTCGAGCCAGCCTTCGAGGTGCTCTGCGACGATCTTGTAGAAGAGAGTCTTCTCTGTAAATACGCGAAATATCGGCAGGCGCAACGGTTATGCCGTGATCCAGACGGCGCGCTTGAAGCTCCGGAGCCAGGTCAGCTGCCGCTTCGCGAGCTGACGCGTGCGGTCTTGAGTGCGCCGGATCGCGTCGGGGATCGACAGGCTGCCGGCGAGCACGTCGAGAGCCTCGGCATAGCCCGCGGCCTGACGGGCCGTGGAGCCGATGCCGCCGGGCAGGGCCATGGCGGCGCGGGTTTCATCAATGAGCCCGCGGGCGAACATCGCTTCGACGCGGCGATCGATCCGGTCGGCGAGCAGCCGGCGCGGCAGATCGACGATGAGGAGCTGCGACTCGAAGACAGGGTGCGGCTGAGGCGCGAACGATGCGCTCAGCGGTCGGCCGGTGGTGTGGGCGACCTCCAGGGCACGGATGATCCGCTTGGCATCGTGCGGGTGGATGCGGGCTGCGGCGGCCGGGTCGATCGCTGCCAGCCGTGCGTGGAGGGCGTGGGTGCCGGTGCAGCGTGCCTCGGCCTCGAGCTCGGTGCGCAGGCCGGGGTCGCCCGGTGGCAGGGCCGCGAGGCCGTCGCGGAGGGCGCGGAGGTAGAGCGGCGTGCCGCCCACGAACAGGATCCGGCGGGCCCGCGCGCGGATGCCGTCGACCGCGGCTGCGGCGGCCGCGAGCCAGTGGGCGACGCTGAAGGTATCCGCGGGAGAAACCACGTCGATGAGGTGGTGTGGCACCGCCGCCTGCTCGGTGGCCGACGGCTTCGCGGTGCCGATGTCGAGGCCCCGGTAGACGGCCATCGAATCGACGCTCACGATCTCCGCATTGAGCCGCCGGGCGAGGTGCAGGGCCAGGGCCGTTTTGCCCGCGGCTGTCGGCCCGGAGAGGAACCAGCAGTCGGCATCGAGCCGGGGGCCGGGGGCCGGAGCGGCCCTGGCTGCATCGCCGCCAGGGCATGCTACAGTTGGAGAATCTTCAGGAGCCATTGGATGCCGCGTCTGGGAGAGACCCTCGAAAGCCTCGAACGGGTCGTCGATTCGCGCCGCAACGACCCACCCGACCGATCGTACACCAGCCGGCTGCTCGCCGGGGGCGTGGAGAAGATCGGGGGCAAGGTCACGGAAGAGGCGGCCGAACTCGTCGCCGCGGCGGCGGGCGAGCCGGACGAGCGGGTCGTGGCAGAGGCCGCCGACCTCACCTATCACATGCTCGTGTTGCTTGCCTGCCGCGGCCTGTCGTTCACCCTGGTCGAAGGCGAGCTCGCCCGCCGGTTCGGCGTGTCGGGGCTCGACGAGAAGGCGGCCCGCGCGAAGACCGGAGACCCCGCATGACCCCCGCGACCACCAGCCGCCTGCTCCGCATCGGGCTGCCGAGCAAGGGACGGCTCGCCGAGATCTCCGCCCACCTGCTCAACGAGGCCGGGCTCTCGTTTCGGCGGACAGACCGCAGCCTGTTCGCCCGCTGCCGCGACATGCCCGTCGAGGTGACGTTTCTGCGCACCGACGACATCCCCGTGTTGTGTGCCGAGGGGGCGATCGATCTCGGCGTGACGGGAGCCGATCTCGTCGCGGAGAGCGGGGCGGCGCTCGTCCACCGGCTCGACCTCGGCATCGGGTCGTGCCGCCTCGCCCTGTGCGTCGGAGAAGATTCCGGCATCGGCGACGCCCGCCAGCTTTCGGGCAAGCGGATCGCCACGAGCTTCCCGCGCATCACGCGCGACTGGCTGGCACGGCGGGGCGTGGAGGCCCACTTCGTGGAACTGTCGGGCAGCGTCGAGATCATGATCCAGCTCGAGGTGGCCGACGCGATCGTCGATCTCGTCGAAACGGGCAGCACGCTCGCCGCCAACCGGCTCCGCGTGCTCGACGAGATCGGCCGCTACGAGACGGTGCTCGTGCAGAATCACCGCGTGCCCGACGCAGCCACCGCCGATCGCATCGTGCGCAGGCTCGAGGGGATCGTGATCGCCCGCAGCTATTCGCTCCTCGAATACAACATCCCGCGGGAGCGGCTCGCCGCAGCGGAGAAGATCACTCCCGGATTCAAGTCGCCCACCGTGAGCGCCCTCGAGGATGCCGCCTGGTGCGCCGTGCGGGCCATGGTGCGGCGGGGCGAGGCGCACGGCATCATGGAGCGGCTCGAGGCGATCGGCGCGTCGGCGATCATCGAGACCGAGATCTCGAACTGCCGCCTGTAGGACAGGCTTCAGCCTGTCATTGCATGAGCCTGTCAGCCTGTCAGCCCGCCGTGGATCACCCGTCCGGCACGCAGCGTGGCCACGACTCGGGTTTCCGGATCGAGGGCAGCCTCATGCGGATCGGCCCAGGGCCCGCGCGGCCGCAGGACCACGAGATCGGCGGGCCGGCCCGGTGCGAGCAGGCCGGCGTGACGTTCGAAACCGAGGGCCCACGCGCCGGCGACCGTCGCCATGTGCAGGGCTTCGGCCGGGCTTGCCAGGCCGCCGTCGACGAGCGCACGACACTCGGCGAGCACCGAAAGATCGGGGTTCGACGCCCGGCTGTCGGTGCCGAGCGCCACGCGGATGCCCGCCTCGCGAAACCGCTCCAGGGGAGGCAGGCCGCCCGACAAGAGCCGGGTGGTGCGCGGGCAGATGACGAGGGACAGACGGTCGCGATGGCAGGCACACCGTGCGAGGGCGTGGTCGTCGAGAAACGTGCCATGCACCACGAGGCCCCGCGGCCCCCGGGTGAGGCATGAGATCCAATCGGCGGCGGACAGCAGTCGGGGAGGGGCCGCCGTCGGCCACGCACCGAGTGTTTCGAGCAACGTGCGGAAGCCGCCCGATCCGGCGGCCACGAATTCGGCCTCGGCCTCACTCTCAGCCAGATGCATCGCGGCGGGCAGCCTCAGTCGTCGGGCACAGGCGAGCAGACTGCGGCCGAGCGGCGCCGAAACGGAGTAGGGGGCGTGCGGCGAGATGCCTGCGGGAATGCCTGCGGCGGCCAGTCTGGCCACGTCTCGGTGCACCGCCCGCCGCGTCGCCTCGGCTGCCGCCTCCGACAGGCCCAGGCCCTCGCGAAACACCCGCACCCGAGGGCCGTGGCGGCACGCCTGCGTCGGCCAGGCTCCCGTCGAGATCTCTCCGATCGAAGTCACCCCGGCCGCCGCGCTCTCTGCGAGGCCGCGATCGAGTGCCGCGGCGACCTGCTGCGGCGTTTCGGATCGCGACCGCCGCAATTCCACGACCCGTGCGATCCACGCAGGCAGCCCGCCTTCACCGGCAAGCGGCGACTCGAGCGTCGAAAACTCGAGGTGCGTGTGGGCATTGACGAGCCCCGGGAGCACGATGCAGTCGCCCACGTCGAGGGCGTCGGCACCTGCGGAGCCCGTTCCCAGGCCGCAGATTCGCCCGGCACGAATCCGGAGCCAGCCCTGCGTCGCAGGCTGCCCGGCGATAGGCACGAGCGCCCGCGCGCGAACGGTGAACGACGCAGGCCGTGTCACGGCCCGACGGTCGCCACGGGCAAGGGCACCGCCCGGGCCCGAGCCCGGGCGCCGTCGGCGGGGTCGTCCTCGAACAGTTCATAAAACACGTTCCGCCGGCGCGGGATCCAGCCGAGTTGGGCGATCGCCGATCGCATCTGCTCGAGCGTGAGGTGGTGCACCGTGCCGGCGGCGCTGACGACGTTTTCTTCGATCATCAGGCTGCCCATGTCGTTGGCACCGTAGAGGAGCGCCAACTGGCCGATCTCACGGCCCTGTGTGACCCAGCTCGATTGGATGTTCGGGAAGTTGTCGAGATACAGCCGCGCGACGGCCTGCGTCTTCAGGTACTCGAACGGCCCCGATGCCGGGATGTCGGCCATCTCGGTGTTGTCGGGCTGGAACGACCAGCAGATGAAGGCCGTGAAGCCGCCCGTCTCGTCCTGCAGGTCCCGAATCCGCTCCAGATGCTCCACCCGCTCGGCGAGGGTTTCGATATGGCCGTACATCATCGTGGCCGTGCTCTTGCCGCCGAGCCGGTGCCACTCGCGGTGTACTTCGAGCCAGTCGTCGGTGAGCACCTTGCCGCGGGTCATGGCGGAGCGGACGCGATCCACGAGAATCTCGCCCCCGCCGCCGGGCAGTGAGCCGAGCCCGGCCTGTGCCAGCCGCTCGAGCACTTCGCGGAGCGGCCGCTTCGAGACCTTGGTGAAGTGATGGATCTCGGGGGGCGAGAAGCCGTGAATGTTCACCTGCGGGAACCGACCTTTGATGTCCCGAAGCAGTTCTTCATACCACTCGAGCGTGAGCGTGGGATGGAGCCCGCCCTGCATGAGGATCTGATCACCGCCCAGGGCCACCGTCTCCTCGACCTTCGTGAGCAGCACCTCCCGGTCGAGCACGTAGCCCTCGGGATGTTTCGGGCTCCGATAGAAAGCGCAGAAGTCGCAGACCGCCGTGCAGATGTTCGTGTAGTTGATGTTGCGGTCGATGTTGTAGGTGCGATACGGCTCCGGATGGAGCCGCATCGTCATCGCATGGGCCGCCCGCCCGATCGCCGCGAGGTCGCGAGACCGCAAGAGCAACGTGGCATCGTCGGCAGAAAGCCTGCGGCCGGAGAGCGTGGCATCGAGAATCCGCCGCACGGTCAGGGAGTCGGGGATCGACGTGGCGGAAGTGACCATGCGGATTCCAGGCAGGGCTTCAGGCGGGGCGTGACATGGCCATGGGCATTACGCAATTTCGCCGGATGTCGAGCCCGGCCGGCGCCAGATCGAGGGCCGCGGCGTGGGCATAAAACACGGCAAGAGCCTCCCGCTCCATCTGCCCGAGGTCGTAGTGGAGATTGTCGCGCAGGTAGCCCAGGCACTGCGGCACGGTCAGACCATGCGCCGCCGCCTCGGCCGAGGCGATGGCTGCGAGATTCGACCTGCCCGCATCACGGGTGGCGGAGAGCAGCGGCTCGATTTCGCCGAGGGTCGCCTGGCTGACTCCCGGATGGGCAGCCCACACGGCGAACACGAACGGCAGGCGTTGCCACCGCACCCATTCGTCACCGAGGTCCCACACGAGCTGAAACGCACCTCGCTGCGGGCCGATCGCACGGTCGCCGATCAGGAGCACGGCATCGGCAGCGGTGTCGGCGAGCCCGGCACCGATGGCGAGCGTCTCCACCGCCGGCCTCACGTCGAACCGCTCGTCGAGCAGGATTTTGGCCAGCGTGGCACTCGTGCGGGAGCCCTCGTCAACGGCGAGTGTGGCGACCTTGTCGGGTGGGGTTCGGAAATACAGTTTCACGCTCATCACCGCGCCTCGGCACCCGATGCACGCATCGGACACCACGCGATACCCGTCGCCACGGAAAAGTTCGATCGAGGGAATCAGGGCGACGTCGAGTTCGCGGCGGGCGAGCCTGTCGGCCAGTCGACTCGGCAGATCGTAAACAACATCAAAACCGCGTCCGGCGAGCCCGTGCACGAGCGGTTTGGTGTTGAGATACTGCACGGCTCCGATCCGGGGAGCCCGGGAGAAACGAGACGGTGGCAGGCGACTGATCATGAACCACACGACTGGGGGGACGGTCAGCTCAGGCCGAACGAAGGGTGATTTCGCACCGATTCATAAAGGAAACCGCACCACGGCCGCGATCGTAACCGGTGGGGGCCCGGAGAGGCACCCTCGGTCGGGGGCCGGGGAACGGGCCGCCCAATCAGGGCTCCAGGCCGCGAAATGCGCGTAATCCCAGCCACATCGGCACGATCGTGGCCACCGTGCCGATTGCCACGACGAGCGCCACGCTGGCGGCGACACCCTGGCCGCTGCCGACCCACGCCATGAGGCCGCGGACCGTCCCGGGGCCCAGGGCATTGGCTGCCAGGAACAGGTGAGACGGCAGGGCCGCCACCACGACCACCGTCATGATGAACAACGAGCTGATCACGAGGCTCAGCGTGCCTCCGAAGCCCGAGGAGATTTTCGACGGCGACACTTCGCGCAGGTCGGGCATCCGGGCCCCGAGGCCGACGGCGATTCCCGAGAGTCCCATGCACAGCACGATGCAGCAGATCTCGTGGATCAGGATCACCTGCCGAGGCAGTCCGAGCATCACGTCGCTGAGGAGCACCAGGCCGCAGCACGGGAGCACGCCGCCCAGAAACGCAAACAGAAACTTCGACCACACGATGTGATCACGATGAACGGGCAAGAGCCCGAGGATCCAAAACCGCCGACCTTCCAGGCTGATCATCGGAAACACGAACCGCGTCGTGAAGGTCGACAGGATCAGCCCGACGACGGCCAGATTCAGAAAGCCGATCATCGAGGCATAGGCGTTGTTGTAATTGAACGACCGGACGTTCCAGAAATAGAGGCCGAGGAGGCCGAAGAAGATTAGAAACTGCGACCACTGGGAGATGTCGCGGCGAAAAAGTCGCAGGTCTTTCACGATCAGCAGCCGGAGTGGCCGGCTCGCGGTCGATCCGGCGTTCACGAGCATTTGGTCGAACCATCCGATTCGACGCCGGCGTCTGGCCGGCACCTCGCTCACGAGCTGGCTGAACCCGAGGCGGTAGGCCCGGCGGGCGAGCCAGCCTGCCAACAGCTGCAGCAGCATGCCGTTGGCGACCAGCAGCGCGAGAAACTTGCCAGCCTCGGCGAAAGCGGCCCAGGCTTCCCCGCGGTTGGTGCCCCGCCGGGCGGCTTCGAGCAGTCCGCTCGACAGCCACCAGCTGGGAAAGAGTTTCTGCTCCGTGATCGCCAGCCGGGAGAAGGTCTGCTCGAACCACGCGGCCGACATGCTGTCGGCCCGCACCGACGAGAGTGTCGACCACGCCACCCAGAGGGTCGCCACGCACGCCGTCGCCAGGGCGATCGACAGCGCGTGCAGCCGCAGCCGTGGCAGCCATGCCACCATCGCCATGCAGCAGATGCCGCCCACCGTGGCCGGAATGACGACGAAGGCGATCATGAACGGCAGGAGGAGCGCGAAGTAGGTCCAGGGCGAGTCGCGAACGACGCCGTAGGCGACGAGCATCGGGCTCCCGAGCAGGATGAAACCCCAGCTCGAGAACCAGACCGCCTCCTGAAACTTGTGCGAAAAGATCGCCTCTTCGCGGGCCGGCAGCGTCATCAGCAGCCGTGACTCGGGCGAACAGTACATGCCGCCGTAGAGGAGGATGCCGGTCGAAAACACCAGCATCACCATCAACGACGAGAAGAAGGCGTTGAACAGCAGCGAGATCACCTCGGCATGCAGCGCTTCGAGGAAGGTGAACGCCTCCACGAAGATGCCGTAGAGTGACACCCAGAACATCGCGCTCAGGAGCACGACCAGGCTCAGCCGGAGCCGCGCCGTGGAGAGCATCGTGGTGCAAAGCGCCCAGGCGATCCGCGTGCGCAGGCGGAGGAACAGGCCGGATTCGGCATCCACGGGCAGAAGCCTGCAGCACGACACGGTGAGCCCGTCGAGAGTGGCCGCCGTTGCAGGGCCCGTCGCGGCATGGGGCGGTGTCATCGTGCCCGATCTCCACGGCCAGCCTGCGGGCTCGTGAGCTCGAGATACAACTGCTCCAGGCTCGTGGACTCGATCGCCATCTGCTCGCGGAGTTCGGCCACGGTGCCGAGAAATCGCAACTGACCCCGGACCATGATGCCGACGCGATCGGCCATCTCCTCTGCCATCGCGAGCGTGTGGGTCGACATGAACACGGTCATGCCCTCACGCGTGTGGGCGGCGAGCAGGTCCTTCACGATTCTGACGCTGCGGGGGTCGAGACCGACCATTGGCTCGTCGAGCACGAGCACGTCGGGGGCATGAAGGAGCGAGGCGGCGAACACGAGCCGCTGCTTCATGCCGAGCGAATAACTTTCGGCGAGGTCGTCGGCGAACTCCGCGAGTTCGAAGTGATCGATCTCGGCGGCGATCCGTTCAGTGGCCACATGCCTCGGCATGCCGAACATGTCGGCGATGAACCAGAGAAACTCCCGGCCGGTGAGCTTGTCGTAGAGGGTGGGCTCGTCGGGCACGTAGCCGATGTGCAGGTGGGCGTTGCGGGGGTCCTTGACGAGGTCGAAGCCGCTGACCCGCACTGAGCCACGCGACGGCTGCAAGAGCCCCACCAGCATCTTGATGGTGGTCGTCTTGCCGGCGCCATTGGGCCCCAACAGCGCGAAGAGTTGGCCCCGCGGAATCGCGAGCGACAGGTCGGCGACGGCCGTCTTCGGGCCGTACGTGCGGGTCACGTGGTCGAACTCGATCATGGTGTCAGTCAGGCCCCGGTCATGGTTCGGGGGAGGGTTCGGGGGCAATGCGGAGGCTCTGGGCGAGCCCCTCGGCGGCGGCGTCGGAACGCCGCAGGAACGTCAGCGTCGAGCCGAAGATCGTGCTCTCTTGTTTCAGCACGCGGCCGCTGCGATCCACCCAGATTCGGCAGCGCGGCTCATGATGGCCAGAGGGATCGTCGCGGTAGACCACGAGGTCGACCCGCAGGAGCCGATCCTCCCAAAACAGCGTTTCCTCGCCCACGACTTCCGCGTGCAGGACTTCGAGGGCGGCTTTGCCGCCCCGCAGCGGGCTGTACACGGGAACGGTCCACCGCTTGCCAACGGCGAGGCCGGGCATGGTGGCCTGTGGCGAGAGTTCGTCGCCGATCATCACGTGCGACGGCAGATACCGGCTGGTCTCGTACGACAATTCGCCGGCCTGGATCGTGATCTTCACATGGCCGTCGTCGACCGTTCCATCGAGCACCACCTGGTCGACGCGCCCGGGGAGATCGACGGTCGAATGAAAAGATCGGAGTTGTCCAGTCGCATCGATCGACAGGGTGCTTCTGGCCTCGAAATCGAAGACCACGGAGCCGTCGAGAGCACGTCCGACGAGCGTCTTCATCCAGGCCGGCAGAAGTTCGTCGATTGGAAGTCGCTCGAAGTGCAGGATCGTCTCCACGCCGACGCTTCCGTCGTCGTCTCGGCTCGACTCACTGACTGCCCAGCCGAGAGGCTGGTCTTTCCACAACACTCCCCATGCCACGGGAATGAGCCGATTGTTCGACGCGTAGAGCGCCTGATAGCCGGGCGGCGAGCCTGGAAGCAGCGAAGGAAGGATCTTCGCCACCACCAGCCACGTTGTGGTGACGCACCAAAAAATAATGATAATCGGCGTCAACCACGGGCGATGCATCGCACGCTCACCGAAATTGAAGAATCGGCCCAGGGGTGTTCCCCGATGCCGTCGAGTCTATCTGTTTTTCATGAGCCAGACGAGTCGCGGCCGCCTCACGGAATCCTCAGACAAGATGCAATTGCCTCTCCGGGGGATCGGCCGTACACTGCTACCCCGGGAGGGTTGGAACTCCCCGGTCAATCCGTTGAACGGTGAAGTCATGACGAAGTCGCTCAGCATTCCGGTTTCCTTCCACCAGGGCTGCCCTGTGTGCGGCCGCCTGCTGAACATCGGCGTGACCCTGCTGGGCAAACGCGTCTACTGCCAGCACTGTGGGGGAAAGTTCATTGCAGCCGACCCGTCGGCTGGGCCGACTGGAGCCGGCGGCCGAGACCGACGCGTCGAGGATCTGATCGAACGCGCCGAAGTGGCCCTTCAGCAGGCGGCAGAATCGCCGGGCCTGGAATCGGCGTGGCAGGCCCACGACTAGCCGGCGATGAATGACTGCCATCCGGCAGCATCGAGGTGGGCTCCATCCAGGCGGGCCAATTCCGCCAGCCGCCGCCAGTAGTCGGGAAACGTCTTGCCGACGCAGCCAGGGTCGAGAATCCGCACGCCGGGCACCCGCAGGCCCGCCAGCGCCAGGCTCATCGCCATCCGGTGGTCGTCGTAGGTGGCCACCGTGGCTGGATGCAGGGAGCGGGGAGTAATCCGCATTCCGTCGGCCGATTCCTCCACATCGGCACCAAGTCGCCGCACTTCTCGGGCCAGGTCACCGATGCGGTCGGTCTCCTTGTCGCGAATGTGGGCTACGTTGCGGATCGTGGTGGGGCCGTCGGCGAACAGGGCGACGACCGCGAGCGTCGGCACCGTGTCGCTGATGGCGTTCATGTCGATGTCGATGCCACGGGCCGCCCGGCCGCGAACAGTCGTTGAGCCGCTGCCGGTCTCGTTCCACACGACCTCGCAGCCCATGCGCTGGAGTGCATCGCAGAAGGCCACGTCTCCTTGCATGCTCTGCCGTGAGAGACCTTCCACGGTCACGTCGCCCCCGGTGATGGCCGCTGCTGCGAAGAAATAGCTCGCTGCCGAGGCATCGGGCTCGATGGAATAGTCACACGCTGCATAGCCGCCGGGCGGAATCCGCCACGTGCGTTCGTCGATGGCGTCGCATGCGGCGCCGAAGGCCGCCATCACCCGGCGTGTCATCTCCAGGTATGGCAGCGACACGAGCCGGCCCGAGAACTCGATTTCGAGGCCCTTCACCGAGCAGGGGGCGGCCATCGCCAGGCCGCTGGCGAACTGGCTCGACGTGCCGCCGGCGACCACGGCTCTGCCGCCCGAGATGCCGCGCGAGTGGATCACGACGGGCGGGCAGCCGCCGGGGCTCTCGGCTACGGCGTCCACGCCGAGGCCACGCAGCGCCGTTAAAAGATCGTCGATCGGCCGTTGCCGCATGCGGGCCGTGCCGTCGAGCCGGTAGGTGCCATGCCCGAGGCCGCAGATCGCCGATAAGAACCGCATCGTCGTGCCGCTGGCCGCACAGTCGATCTGCGCGGTGGCCGCGGGGATCGAGCCCGCCGCTCCGGTCACTTCGACGATGCCGCGGGGCCAGTCGGCTGCCAAGGAGATGCCGAGCGCCTCGAGGCCACCGGCCATCACGCGGGTGTCCTGGCTGTCGAGCACGCCCGACAGTCGGCTCGTGCCGCGGGCGAGGGCCGCGCAGACGAGCGCGCGATTGGTGATGCTCTTGGACCCTGGTGGAAGGATCGTGCCACGAACCGGGCCTGGGCACGGCGGCATGTCGAGGGCGGGAATCGAGGGCGGCATCCGCTAGAGTGTAGTCGAACTCCGCGTCTCTGCCGGAGCCCCGCCCGAGTGACCACGGCGCCCATGCAAACGGAACGACCTGCTCTGGAACGGTCGCTGGAATACGACCTCGCCCTGCCTCCGATCGTGCGCTTCGGCGTCGGACGGGTGGCGGAGATCGGCGCGGTCGTCGGCCTTCTCGGCCATCGTGCCTGGCTCGTGGGCGGCCGCAGGAGCCTGCTCGACTCGCCGGCGCGGCCCGGCCTCGAGGCGAGCCTGGATGTCGCGGGGATCGAGCACCGGGTGATCGCCACGACGGACGGCGAGCCGACGGTCGTGCAGGTTGCGACGGCCCTCGCCGGTGCGCCGTCAGAGAGCCATACCGGCACCGTGGTCGTCGCGGTGGGTGGCGGGGCGGCGATCGACCTCGCCAAGGCCGTGGCCGCGTTGGCAACCAACTGCGATCTCGCGCGAGCCACGGCCCACGATCTCGAGGCGGTTGTGACCGACCATCTCGAAGGGGTCGGCACCCGCTCGATCGCCCGCTGGCCGCTACCCGTCGTCGCGATCCCTACGACTGCCGGCACGGGCGCCGAGGCGACTCGCAACGCGGTGATCTCGTGCCCACGGCGGCGGTTCAAGAAGAGCATGCGCAGCCCGCTCATGGTGCCTCGGGCCGTGATCATCGATCCTGCTCTGGGCGCGGGATGTGAGCGGGCGACGACGGCCGCTGCGGGGCTCGACGCGATCACGCAACTGATCGAGTCGTTCATCTGCCGGTTTGCCCGGCCCGTGCCGCGGGCCCTGGTGCTCGATGCGCTCCCTCGCGCGCTCGAAGCGTTGCCGCGGCTCCTCGCCGATCCGGACGACCTTCATGCGCGAGCCGCGATGAGCCATGCCGCGTTCGTCTCGGGCGTCGCCCTCACCAATTCCGGCCTGGGCATGGCCCACGGCGTGGCTGCGGCGCTCGGCATCGAATGCGGCACGCCGCACGGGGTGGCCTGCGCCCTCATGCTGCCGGTGGCCCTGCGGGTCAACGCCGCCGCCGCCGGCCACGACCTGGCCGCGCTCGAACGTGCGGTCGATCCGGCTGCAGTCGGCGACGACGGCACGTGTGCGGCGGCGTTCGTCGGCCGGATCGAGCGGCTGTGCCGCGAAGCGGGCGTGCCCGAGCGATTGGCAGAACTCGGCCTGGCTCGTGACCGAATCGCCTGGCTGGCCGACAACTCGGGCGGCGCCAGCATGCGGGGCAATCCGGTGGAGCTCGATCCTGCCCGCCTGCGGCCGATTTTGGACGCGGTGTGGTGAGAAGAAAGAGACAGGCTGAAGCCTGTCCTACTCGGAAGACTCGGGAGACTCGGGGGCGGCGAGAAGCGGGTCGTCGAGGAGCGGCAGCAGCAGGGAGGCATCGGCGCCGCGGGCTGCCGCCCGCTCCCAGCATTCCCGGGCCTTGTCGAAGTCGGGCTCCTCCTTCGTGGCGTGGTAGGCGCCGATGAAGAGGTCGTTCGCCGGGTTCTCGTCGAACCACCCAGTCACGATCGCCATCAGAATGCCGCCCGGAATACGATTGCGGGAGGTGGTCTTGTTCTTGCCGGCATAACGATAGATGAATTTCTCGTCGTCGATCTCGACCACGATGATCTTCTTGCCGTCGATGTCGAATTCCACGCCCGGAGTGACGGTGGCCAGGGCCTGGTTGCGGTAGTCGGCGAATTCCTGGGCGAACGTGACGAGCTCTGTCCAGCGTTCGACCCGTTCGCGCGAGGGTTTGGCCTGGGCGGCTGTGGCCGCCGCCTTGGCCGAGTCGGCAGCGGCCGAAAAATCCGCTGCGCGAAGCGTCTCGGCCACTCGGCTCAGGAGCGCCTCGATCTTCTGCGGATCTTCCGCGACCATCGGCGGCTCGGGCTTTGGCCGGGGCTCGGGCTCAGGCTCAGGCTCGGGCACAGGCTCGGGCTCGGGCTCGGGTACAGCGGCCGGTTCGGGTTCGGGTTCCGGCTCGGGG
>JBMLMS010000046.1:0-5595 GCA_049243925.1 Pirellulales bacterium | reverse complement strand
CGGCTCGGGGCGATGCTGGTCGACCAGCGCGACGTCCGCCGGCGCACGCTTTGCGGCATCCCGAGGCAATCGAAATTTATACCAGTAAAGGCCGCCGGCGGCGGCGGCGAGCCCGGCGATCAAGACGAGCAGCACGCCGCTGCCGCTCGACTTCTTCCGGCAGCCGACCGGCCGACGAATTTCGATGGCCGGCGCGTGGGTGGGGTCGGCATCGTCGAGCGCGGGCCACGGCGTCGCAGATGCAGCCGGCGGCCGGGGTACCGTGGGAACGGGGGGCACCCGTGGCACCGTGGGAACGGGGGGCACCCGTGGCACCGGAGACGGGCCCGGACGCGGGGGCGACGTGCCGCCACCGGGTGGCGGGGGCATCGAGAGCCGATCGCCTGAGCCACGAGAAGCACGAGCCGGCGCTGCGATCTCGGCGAGCACCGCATCGCGGGCCTCCTCCACCCGCTTCACGAGCGCGTTGTGGGCCACCGCGAACGGGCCCGGCTCCACGCTGCGCAGTCGGTCGAGCCGAGCCGCTGCCGCGCCACTGACGGTCGCCGCATCGGTTTCCGACGGTCTGATCCCGAGCACACGGCGCGGATCGACAAGATCGACGGCGTCGATGCCGAGCCACTGCTTACAGGGATCGAACGGGGCGGGGGGCATCGTGGTACACGAAGGAGGTGATTATCCGGTGGAAAGACGATCATCCGGTTGCTTTCGCCAGATCGTCAACTCGGCGATCGAGTGCTGGTGTTTGCGGGCCGTCTCGCGGATCACGAACGGAATATCCTCGCGGGCGATGAGCATGAACGACGGTTCGAGTGCTCGCGAAAGCCCTGCGAACGTCGAGAGGGGCTCGCCGTGTTCGCGTCGGCCGCCGAGCCACTTCGCCTTCGCGGTGTATTCCTCGAGCCAGGTGTAAGGCGACGTGATCGCGAGCAGTCCGCCGGCTCGGATGCGGGCCGCGATCGCCGTGAGGAACAGCGCCGGGTCGTACAGCCGATCGATCAGATTGCCGGCGAAGACAAGGTCGTAGTCGGTGAATAGTGGCTTGAGGTTGCAGGCGTCGCCTTGGAGGAAGGCCACCCGGCCACCGACGTCGGCCAGGCCGAGCCGCTCGAGCGCGATCGCCCGCGACACGGTGAGCTCGCCTTCCATCGGCACCTCGTAGTGCACTTCGTCGCCATGCTGCAGCCGAACGCCCGCCTGGATGAATCGGGCCGAGAAGTCGATCGCGTCGACATGGGCAAAGTGCCGCGCCAGTTCGAAAGCAGAGCGGCCCACGGAGCAGCCGATGTCGAGGCAGCGTGCGCGCCGTGCGGCCGGCACGTGGGGGATGATCGCCGCCACGCAGGCCTGCGGAAAATTCGGCACGCCCAGCGGCGCGGAGGCGGGGCCGGCCGTGCCCGACGCGGCGTCGAAGTAGTGGAAGTCGAGATATTGCGTGACGAGCTGGTCGGTCTCGTAGAGCCGCGATCCCGCCGTCACGGCCACGCTGCCGGGCTCTTCGATGATCGTGCGCACGCCGGCGTGCTGAAAGAAGTGCCGGCGGAAGGCATAGCGGGCGCTCGCGAGCGCCTCGTTGCCGGTGGAGATCCACGACCCGCCCTTGATGAGGTTGTGCCGGCCGTCAAACGTGGGCACGGAGAAATCGTCGTAGAGCGGATGCACCTCGAAGCCCTTGAACGGCATGATCGGGGTCCGCGTCCATTGCCACACGTTGCCGACGACGTCGCAGAAGTCGCCCTGGGGAAACATCGTCACGGGGCAGCTCGACGCGAAGTGTTCGAGGTTGATGTTGCCCGGGGCCCGCGTCCATGTGGGCTGGTCTCCGGGCACGCCCTCGCGGAGAGCCTGCCAGTGGGCCTCGGTCGGCAGGGAGACATGCTCGCCCGTGCGGGCGGAAAGCCATGTGCAGTAGGCCTGGGCCTCGAGGCAGTTGACTTCCACGGGCCAGTCGAGCGGCAAGGGCACCTCTTCCAGCAGGTTTCGCTGCACGTAGCCAGCGCCCCGCGGCATCCAAAATTTCGGATGCTCGGCCCGCGTGTAGTGCAGCCAGCCGCGGCCCTCGTCGGTCCAGAGGGCGTCGTCGCGGTAGCCGCCGGCGTCCACGAACTCCAGGAATTCGGCGTTCGATACGAGCCGACGCCCGGCCCGGAACGCCGGTAGGTGGGCTTCGTCGACGCCGTACTCGTTGTCCCAGCCGTACGTCTCGTCGTCCGCGCGCTTGCCGAGTTGGACGGTCGTGGCCGGCACCGGGAGCCATTCGTTGGGGGGTGGAGTGCCGCGGCTCGGGCACGAGGCCCAGAGCTGGCGTTCCTCGACCGAGAGCTCGGCACCGCGCCGCAGTTCGTCGAGCGGCATCTGCCGCATGATCACGCTCGACGTCTCGAGGTGGATCCGCTCGTGCTCGATGCCCATCAGGATCACCCACGCGGGCGAGTCTTGCCGGATCGGCAGCTCGAGCGGCATCGAGCAGATGAAGGCATCGATGCGGGCCCGCATCTCCTGCCGGTATTCGCGCACGGCCCGCACCGACGGCCAGTCGTAATGGGCGGCGTTGAGGTCGTCCCACGACATTTCGTCGACGCCGACCGCGAACATCGATTCCAGGTGCGGATCGATCCGGGCCTGGATCAGCCGGCCGGCGATCAGCTTGTTGACGTAAAATACGGCCGGGTGGCCGAAGTAGAAGATCAGTGGATGCCGCAGCGGCTCGTATCGCTCGTAATACGACGCGTCGTCGCGGATCAGCGACAGCAGCCCCTCGTAGAGCTCGCACGTCTGGTGGAAGTAGCGGCGCAGCTCTGCACGCTTCGCCTCCGGATCGGCACCCGACAAGAGCGGCGTCCGGGTCGGAGCGAGCGGCTGGCCGAGCGCCGCGAATGCAGGGGGAGCGGCCGATTCCGACAGGCTGGCGGCAGGGTTCATGCAGTGATGGTCTCAGGCCCGGGCTGAAAAAATCCCCTCAACTCTACCACGGGCGGCCAGCCCTTCGAGCAGCCCGTGTGGAATCGGTGAGGAGGCACCGAGCAGCGAGCCAACGACGGCTCCCCGGTGGCAGTTGTCGCCCCCGACGCGGGCATTCGATGCGACACCGGCGGCCAGATCCCCAGCATGCCGCCAGGCGAGATAGAGGGCCGCCGGGAAGGCGTCGGGGATGTAGCAGGCCGAGGAGAGCAGGCCGCCGACGACCGCATGGTCGGGCTCCTTTTCCCAGCGTCGCACCTTCGCCTCCGAGATCCAGTCGCGGCCTTCTTCGAGGATCGTGCCGCGGAGATCCTCGCCGGCGCACGCCTTCACGAGCATGCGGGTGAGGGCATCGGCGGCTTCCAGCACTTCGTCGTCTTTGTGCGTGAGGCTCACGTGGAGCCGCACGATGCGCCGCAGGTCGGGAGAGGTCGGCCCCAGTGCCGCCACGAGCGCCGGCACGGGCACCAGGCCGCCGATGTGCACGTCGCGCACGCCGCAGCTGATCGGCTTGCGACCGGAAGCGAGGTTCGTGAAGAAATGGCGGTGATACTCCTCGACATACGTGTCGCGGTGCGTGCCCGGCGTGCGCATGAACGACACGTAGCGGTCGAGCCAGGCTTCGGGGTCGTAGCCACTGCGATGGATGAGCGCCGCGAGTTCGACCGCAAGCTGATAGTTGAGCGTGTTCTCGCCCGCTCGGAGAAACTGGTGGTAGTGGATGCCGCGCTGGCCCCAGTACTTGGCCTGGTCGTGGAGAATCTCCCCCTTCTCGTTGAGCGGCGTGTAACTCGACCGCCAGAGGATGCTGTCGGCATGCGGGCTCCGCGGCGGGACGAACGCCGCGGGATCGCCAGCGGCGAACTCGGGATAGTCGCGGAGCAGGGCACGCTGGTCGTAATACCAGTGCACGGGCATCGCCATGGCGTCGGCAACGAGGGCCCCGAGGAACGCGTTGGTAGAGGCAGTCATGCGAGAATTCTCCCGAAGAAATCATGCACGCGAGGCACGGCACAGCGATCGAAGATCTCCTCTGCCGAGCCGTGGGCGAGGACGCGCCCGTCGCCGATGAACGCCAGTTCGTCGGCCACGCGGCGGGCGAAGCCCATCTCATGCGTCACGAGCACGAATTGCGTGCCCAGGGCCTTGAGCTCGCCGATCATTTCCAGCACCTCGGCCGTCATCTCGGGATCGAGTGCCGAGGTGGGCTCGTCGAAAAACAGCCGCCGCGGCTGCACGACGAGCGCCCGGAGGATCGCGATCCGCTGCTTCTGGCCGCCGGAGAGCTCCGCCGGCCGCTTGTGGGCGTGCGCGGCGAGCTGGAACCGCTCGAGCGGCTCGCGCACGCGATCGCGGGCTGCGGCAGGGGAGAGGCCATGCACGTGGATGAGCGGCAGCAGGAGGTTGTCGAGCGCCGAGAGATGCGGAAACAGATTGTAGGCCTGGAACACCGTGCCCACGGTCTTTCGGTAGCCGCGCAGGGCGGCCTCGTCGCGAGGAAGCGGCCGGCCATCGAAAGCGACGCTGCCCGCCGTCGGCACGTCGAGCCCGGCGAGGATCCGCAGCAGCGTCGACTTGCCGCCCCCGGACGGGCCGACGAGGACGAGCGCCTGGATGTCGCCGGTCGACACCGTGAGCCGGTCGAGCACGGTGGTGCCGTCGAATTGCTGCACGAGGTCGCGAACGTCGAGTTTCATGATCAGGCTTCGAACCTGACTCGCGACTCGAGCCACCGCGACAACGCCGACAGTGGCAGCGTGAGCACGAGATAGCCGGCCGCCAGCGGCAGGTAGCTTTCAAGCGTGGAGTAGGTGAACGCGTTCACCTCCTGTGCGGCGAGCGTGAATTCCGAGATCGCGATCACGGAGAGGAGCGACGAATCCTTGATCAGCGACACGAGCTGCCCGGCGACCGGCGGCAGCACGAGCCTCAAGGCCTGGGGCAGGATCACGAGCCGGAGCGTCTGCCAGGGCGTGAGCCCGATCGCCCGGGCCGAGTCGCGCTGTGTCTGCGGGATCGCGGCCAGGCCGCCACGGAAGATCTCGGCCATGTAGGCCCCGCTGAACAGCGAGAGCACGAGCACGCCGACGACGAACCGGTTTTCGAGACCCACGGCGCTCGCGATCACGTAAAAGCCGATGAGCAGCTGCACGAGCAGCGGCGTGCCCCGAATCAGCTCCACGTACACCCGGCCGACGGCCTCGACGAGCGGCCGCCGCGACGCCAGGCAGAGGGCGGCGAGAGCGCCGATCAGCGTGCTGGCGACGAGGGAAGCAAGACTGAGCCCCACCGTGGTGAGCCAACCCTGCACGAACTTCTGCCGATACTCCCAGACCCCGGCCCAGTTCCACGCATAGTTGACGCGGGCGAACGCCACGGCGATGAGCGCCGCGAAGGCGACGACGACGAGCAGATGAGCGACCCAACGCGGCATGAGTTCAGCCTACCACACGCGGTTCGGTGGCCCGGAGGATGGCTGCGATACGGCTTTCCCCAATTCGCTCAACCCGGCTCGGGGTTACCCCGTACCGTCTCGCAGCGGGTTACGCGACTGATCACTGCCCGCAATCGGAGACGGTCGGTAGGCATGCTCGAATCCGGTCGTCTTGAGAGTACACAACTCGTGGGTTTTGA
>JBMLMS010000045.1:0-1398 GCA_049243925.1 Pirellulales bacterium | reverse complement strand
CCGACGTGGCAATGAAAGCCGCCCACCTGACCACGCCAGCGGGCTGGCTCGCCTTCCGGCTCACCGGTGGCTGGACCCTCGGCGTCGGTGACGCGGCCGGCATGTTTCCGATCGATCAAGCCACACTCAATTACGACGCCCACCGGCTCGCCGATTTTGATGCCGTCGTGCATGCCGCGGCAGCCGGCCGCGCGATCCGCCAGCTTCGCGACCTCCTTCCACGCGTGTGCCGTGCAGGTCAGGACGGCGGCACGCTCGATGGCCACGGAGCGAGCGTGCTCGGCCTCCCGGTGGGCACGCCCGTCGCACCCGCCGAAGGCGATCAGCCGGCGGCGCTCACCGGCTCGCTCATCGGCGCCGCCGGGATGGTGTCGATGAGCTTCGGTACAAGCGTCGTGGCCAACGCGGTTGGCGACCGGCCGTTCAGGGGAATAGCACGCAGTGTCGATCATTTCTGTGCTCCCGATGGCAAGCCGATCAACATGGTCTGGCTGCGCAACGGCACGACGGCCCTCAGCACCGTCGTTGCGATGTTCGGCAAGGTGACCGCCGGGGATCGGGGCGACGCTTTTGCAGCCGTGATCCCCCACCTGCTCGCGGCAGCGGACGACTGCGGTGGCCTCCTCGCCCTGCCGTTCATGGACGACGAGCCTGGCCTCGGGGTCTCGCGCGGCGGCTCCGCCTCGGTCGTGGGGCTCAACGAGCAGAACGCCACGCCGGGCAATGTCGCCAAGGCGATGCTTTTGGCCACGATGTTCAACCTGCGGTTCGGCAGCGAGCCGCTCGACGCGCAGGGGTTTCCCCGCAGCGAGATCATTCTCTCCGGCGGCCTCGCGAAGACGCCCGCGCTCGGGCAACTGCTGGCCGACGTGTTTAATACGCCCGTCACGATCCTCGACGGCGCGGCCGAAGGCACGGCCTGGGGCGCCGCCCTGATGGCGAAGTATCGCGCACTCGCGATCGCCGGCCACGCTCCCGACTGGGCCGCCTTCCTCGCGAGCCACGCCTCGGGCACGCCCACCCGCTTCACGCCGCGGCCACAATCGGTCGCCACGCTCGCCGACCGCTCTGCCCGCCACCGCCGCCTCGTCGCCCTGCACACGCAGCTCGCCGCAGCGACCCGCGACGACGTGCGCTGATTCGAAGCCCGCAGAAAGCAGTAACGCCGGCTCGGGGTTACCCCGTACCGTCTCGCCGGACGTTCGTTGCGTTGGGTTGCGTGCCGGCTTCGGGCTCCCCATATCCCGTCGCCGGACGTTCGCTGCGGCCCTCGTGGCCTCCGCTCACTCGGATGTGCCTGCGCTGCGCCATCCATGGCTTCGCTGGTCACATACGCCGGCTCCCGGGACACGGGGAGCCCGAAGCCTCCTCAACTCGTAGGCGCTGAGGACTTTCGGC
>JBMLMS010000044.1:0-7964 GCA_049243925.1 Pirellulales bacterium | reverse complement strand
CGGCTGACGTTGTGCTTCTCCATGTATTCGCTCATGTCGATCTGAATGAGCGCCTCGGCGTCGCCGAACATGAACTGCGCGAGCGCCTTGGCGAGGAGCGTCTTGCCCACGCCCGTGGGCCCGGCGAACACGAACGACCCGATCGGCCGCTTCGGATCCTTGAGGCCCGAGCGGCTGCGGCGGACCGCCTTCGACACGCTCTTGATCGCCGCATCCTGGCCGATCACCTTCTTGTGGAGTTCGCCCTCCATGCCCATCAGCCGCGCCTGGTCTTCGGTGGACATCCGGGTGAGCGGGATGCCGGTCATCTTGGAGACGACCTCGGCCACCACTTCCTCGTCGACCACGCCGTCGGCCTCGCGACTCTTGTCCCGCCAGTCGCGGGTCATGCTCTGCTTCTTTTTCTTGAGCTTGTCTGCCTGGTCGCGGAGGGCCGCCGCCTTCTCGAAGTCTTGGTTGGCGACCGCCTCCTCCTTCTCCTTGTTCAGCTTCTCGACCTCGTCGTCGATTTCCTTGAGATCTGGCGGCTTGGTCATCGCCTTGAGCCGCACGCGGGCCCCGGCCTCGTCGATCACGTCGATCGCCTTGTCGGGGAGGCAGCGGCCGGTGATGTAGCGGCTGGAGAGCTCGACGGCCGCCTCGAGGGCCTCGTTCGTGATCTGCACGCGGTGATGGCTCTCGTAGCGGTCGCGAAGGCCCTTCAAGATCTCCACGGCCTCGGTCTTGCTCGCGGGCTCGATCATGATGATCTGAAACCGGCGATCGAGGGCGGAATCCTTCTCGATGTATTTGCGGTATTCATCGAGCGTGGTGGCACCGATGCACTGGATCTCGCCGCGGGCGAGGGCCGGCTTGAGGACGTTCGAGGCGTCGATCGCCCCTTCGGCACCGCCCGCTCCCACGAGCGTGTGGAGCTCGTCGATGAACAGGATCGTGTTCTTGGCGCGGCGCACCTCGTTCATCACCGCCTTGATGCGCTCTTCGAACTGGCCGCGGTACTTCGTGCCGGCGACCATCATCGCCAGGTCGAGCACCACGATCCGCCGGTCGGCGAGCAGCTCGGGCACGTTGCCGTCGATGACCCGCTGGGCGAAGCCCTCGACGATCGCCGTCTTGCCCACGCCCGCCTCGCCGAGGAGGACGGGATTGTTCTTCGTGCGACGGCAGAGGATCTGGATCGCCCGCTCGATTTCCTTTTCACGGCCGATCACCGGATCGAGCTTGCCCTGCCGTGCCAATTCGGTGAGGTCGCGGCCGAAGCTGTCGAGGGCCGGCGTCTTGCTTTTGCCGCTCTTCGTGGATGTCTCGCCGCCGCCACCGCCGGCGCCTGCCGGCTGCCGGCCGCCCATGCCTGCCCGCTCGCCCCCCTCTTCCATGCCGTGGCCGAGGAGGTTGAGCACCTCCTCACGCACGTCTTCGAGCTTGAGGCCGAGGTTCATGAGCACCTGGGCGGCCACCCCTTCCTGCTCGCGGAGCAGACCGAGGAGGATGTGCTCGGTGCCGACGTAGTTGTGGTTGAGGTTGCGGGCCTCCTCCATCGAATACTCGATCACCTTCTTGGCCCGGGGCGTCTGCGGGAGCTTGCCCATCGTGACCATGTCGGGGCCGCTCTGGACGAGCTTCTCGACCTCCATGCGGATCTTCCGCAGGTCGATGTCGAGGTTTTTGAGCACGTTCGCCGCGACGCCGCTCCCCTCCTTGATGAGGCCGAGGAGCACGTGCTCGGTGCCGATGTACTCGTGGTTGAACCGCTGGGCCTCCTGGTTGGCCAGCTGCATCACTTTGCGGGCCCGGTCGGTGAAACGCTCGTACATGGTGGTTGTCCCTTCGCGGAAACGTCAGTCCTGATTCGGCCCCGTGCCATTCCGGCAGCCGACAACCGCAATCTTTAATGTGTGCAAACCTTACGCCAAACCCGTCGTCGAATTCTAGGAGCACGGCACCGCGGCGTCTGCCGAACTCGGCCGAGGCCGCGAAAATGCCCCATTCCGGATGATGCCTACGCCGCCCGCTCGGCCGGAGCGGCGGTTGGGACGCCGTCGTCGATCGAGAGGATGGTGGGCGAGTCGATCCGGCTGAGTTCCCGCGAGATCGCCGATCGCCACGGTGCTCCGGCGTCGCTGCGGGCGAGTTTCTCGAGCGCGGTCCGGGCCTCGGGGAGGCGACCCACGCGGCGCAGGAGCGTGCCGAGGAGCAGTTGGGCCTCGCCGTCGGTGGGGCGGACGACCAAGAGAGAGCGGAGCTTCGTCTCCGCGGCCAGCCAGTCACGGGCGAGGTAGGCGTCGCGGGCGGCCGTGAAGAGGGCGTCGGCCGCTGCATCGTGGCCGGTCTGGAGGGGTGCTGGAAACGCGAGTGCCGCCGACACGGTCGCGGCCATCCAGATCACGCCTGCCGCCGCCCACAGTCCGATCACGATCGGCAGTTCGAGAAACTCGCTCCAGATCCAGGTCGAGAGGATCGCCATGTCCAAGACGACGGCAAACGCCAAGGCGAGCACGAGCCCGGCAGCGCTGCCGCGCAGCCAGAGCCAGGGCAGACCGGGCCAGACGAGTGTGAGAGGGCGAAGCATGCGCATGGAGCGGCCCCGGGGAAGGGCGGGGGAGTGTAGGACCGCCCCGGCATTTTTCCAAGGCGTATCGGGCCCCTGAAACGCTACAACACAGGGCATGAACCAGGGCATCAACGAGGAGCCGGAACCCGGCGACGGCGGGCGATCGGAGGTGGCTGGGGGACCGTGGCGGCTCTGCGATGCCGCGGCCAACCGGGCTGCCGAAGCGATTCGGGTGCTCGAAGACGTGGCCCGCTTCGTGCTCGACGACGCCGCGCTCACCGCTGCCGCGAAGACCCTGCGGCACGACCTCGCGGCGGTGCTCGCCGCGCCCGTGTTCGCGCGGCGAGTGGCCTGCCGCGACACCGTGGGTGACGTGGGCACGACGATTGTGACCACTGCGGCGCTCGCCCGCCGCAGCCCGGCCGACCTCGTGGCTGCGAATGCGGCCCGCGCGGCCCAGGCGCTCCGCAGCCTCCAGGAGGTGGCGCTCGTGGTGGCCCCGAGCGAGGCGGCGCAGTTCGAGGCCCTGCGATACCGGCTCTATACGCTCGAGAAACTGGCGGCAGTCCTGACGCGGGCGGCCGATCGGCTGGCGGGTGTGACGCTCTGCGTGCTCGTCGATGGCCGCGCGGAGCCGGCCGCCTTCGAGCACCTCGTCGAGCAGCTCTGCGAGGCTGGCGTGCGAATGATTCAGCTGCGCGACAAGCACCTCGCCACCCCGGATCTCGTGGATCGGGCACGGCGGGCGGTCGCGATCGCGCGGCGCCGCGGCCTCGGTGAGCCGCTCGTGGTGATCAACGATCGGGCCGACGTGGCGGTGGCCGTGGCCGCCGCCGGCGTGCACGTGGGCGCGACCGATCTTCCCGTGGCGGCGGCCCGCCGGGTGATCGGGCCCGATAGGCTCGTCGGCCGCACGGCGCACGGTCTCGACGAGGCACGCGCGGCCGTCGCGGACGGGGCCGACTATCTTGGAATTGGCCCGTGCTTTCCGTCGCCGACGAAATCGTTTGCGGCCTTCGCCCCGCACGACTTCCTGGCGAGCGTCAGCCGCGAGATCGCCCTGCCCACCTTCGCGATCGGCGGCGTCACGCTCGAACGGCTCGAAGAGCTCGCCGCCCTCGGCATTCGCCGGGTGGCGGTGTCAGCGGCGGTGATCGACGCGGCCGATCCAGGGGCTGCGGCGGCGGCATTCATCGATCGCCTGGCTGCCCTCCTGCCGGAACGGCCTCCGACACCGTCTTGAGCAGCGCGACGACAGCTGCGGCCATGTCGGCCTCGTCGCGGGAGCGGTAGCCCGTCCACACCCTGCGCACGGTGGCGCCCGGGCCGATCAGATACGTGGTCGGATACGCGCCGAAGCCGAACGACGCGCCAAAGATGGTGCGGGCCAATCCGTCGGGGTCGGCCCAGGCGTCGAGCGTGAGCCGTTGCGAGGCGAGAAACTCCGTGGTCGTGGCGGTGATCTCGTCGAGATCGTCGGGGCCGCTGCCGCCGCACGAGACGGCCACGAGTTGAAACCGCGGATCGTCGGCGAGGCGGGCGGCGAGGCGGGCGAGGCCGGGAAGTTCGCGGCGGCAGGGCGGGCACCAGGTGCCCCAGAAGTTGAGGAGCGTGACCTTGCCCGCAAACGTGGGCGCGGGGCGGCCTGGATCGGCGAGCGCGACGAGCGGCAGCCTGCCGACGGTGCGGCCGATGGCGGGATGGCTCGTGTCGGGGCCGGCGCAGCCGGCAAGCGCGACACTCGTGAGCGCCGCGAGCAGAAAGCGTACAACTGGCGTCGTCATCTGGCAGGCTCAGGCCTGGTGCCGGTGTGTTGTGGGAACACTGAGAGTGTACGAAGTCGAACTCAAGTTTCGCGTGGCTGACCTGCCCGCTGCCGAAGGGCGGCTCGCCGCGCTCGGGGCCCGCTTCGCGGCGCCCGTCGAGCAGGTCGATCGCTACTTTGCCCATCCGGCCCGCGATTTTTCGCAGACCGACGAGGCCCTGCGGCTGCGCCGGGTGGGCGACGAGATCGCGATCACGTGGAAGGGCCCGCGGCTGGCCGGCGGCGGCAAGACGCGCCGCGAGATCGAACTGCCGCTCGAGACAGTTTCGCAGGCTGACTCCGCAGGGACGTCGCCGACGCTCGATCGCTGGACGGAACTGCTCGAGGCCCTCGGCTTTCGGCGGGTGCACGAGGTCGTGAAGCAACGCCGAACGGCGCGGCTCGCGTGGCAGGGCGCCGAGGTCGAGATCGCCCTCGATGCGGTCGCCGGGCTCGGCGACTACGTGGAACTGGAGTTGCTCGCAGCGGCGGACGAGGTTCCTGCGGCGCAGGCTCGGATCGAGACCTTGGCGGGCGCACTTGGCTGTGGGCCCCACGAGTCGCGGAGCTATCTGGAGATGGTGTTGGGGTCGTAGGACAGGCTTCAGCCTGTCATCGTGAGCGGGAGTTGCCGCGAGAGAAGCCCGGAGGCATGACAGGCTGAAGCCTGTCCTACAGCGGTCGGAAGCGGATGCACACCGGGCTCGGCACGTCGAGCGACGTGCCTGTGAACGTGAGCCGGCCCGTCGTCTGGTCGATCGCGAACACGGTCACCGTGTTCGAATCCTGGCCGCCAGCGAGGAGGAACCGCCCGGTGGGATCGAGCACGAAGTTTCGCGGCGTCTTGCCGCGGATCGGCTCGACGCCCAGGAGCGTGAGCCGGCCTGTCGCCTCGTCGACGGAAAACATCGCAATCGAGTGATGGCCACGGTTCGACGCATAGACGAACTTCCCATTCGGATGGGCCACGATCTCGGCGGTGGAGAGCCCGGTGCGGTCGGTGACGTCTGCGGGAAGCGTCGAGAGCGTCTGAAACTCCGTGAGCGTGCCGGCAGCCGGATCGAACGTGAAGCCCGTGACCGTGAGATCGAGTTCATTGACCGCGTAGCCGAAGCGGCCGCTCGGATGGAGGGCGAAGTGACGCGGCCCGGCGCCGGGCTTCGTGGCCCCGAAGCCGTGCGGGGCGAGCGTCGCCTTGGCTACGTCGAGCGTGTGGACGAGCACCTTGTCGATGCCGAGGTCGCAGCTGATCGCGAAGCGGCCGTCCGGCACGGGATAGATCGAGTGGCCGTGCGGCTTCTCCTGCCGTCTCTCGTTGACGCTCTTGCCCTCGTGCTGCAGAAATCCTCCCGGCGTGCCTGACACCACCGGCCGCAGACTTCCGTCGGCATCGAGCCCCAGGCAGATCACGCTGCCGCCGCCATAGTTTGCAGCGAGCACGACCTTGCCCGTGCGATCAACCGACACGTGGCATGGCCCTGGCCCGCCCGACGGCTGTTCGTTCTTCTTCGTGAGCATGCCGGTGCGCTCGTCGATCGTGAACGACAGGATGCCGCCCGTCGGCTTGCCATCGGCGCCCGCGATTTCGCTCACGGCGTAGACGACAGGGAGCGTCGGGTGCATGGCGAGGAACGACGGGTTCTTCGCGGCGCCAGCGAGCACGGGCTTGGTGAGCGTGCCGGTGGCGGTGTCGAACCGGGAGACGTACACGCCCTCAGAGCCGGTCTTGGCATTCGTGTAGGTGCCGAACCACACGGGCACCTCGGCGGCTTGGCCGGTGGCAGCGAGCACGAACAGAACCAGGCAGACGATGTTGCAGGCGATTCTCATGGACGGCACCTCGAAAAACCTTCATGCTCGCAGCGTGGCGCGGCACACGCCGTGCGCCCCGATTCGCCCGCTGATCCTACCTGATGTCCGCGCCGCCTCTCGACTCCACCAGTGACCTGACCTCGGCGACCCGGCGCGAGACGCGGAACACGCTCTGGATGGAGCTCTATCAGGTCGTCGTTCGCGTCGGCTGGATCTTCAAGACCGAGACGATCATCATGCCCGCCGTGCTCGACGCCGTGGTCGACTCGGGTACGCTCCGCGGCCTCTTGCCCGTGCTCAATCGGGGCGGCCAGAGCGTGCCGCCGCTGTTTGCCGCCGGCCCGCTCGCCCGCCTGCCGCAGAAGAAATGGGCGCTTGTCCGCACGAGCCTGGCGATGGCGGCGTGGTTCGGGATCCTCGCCGTCGCCTGGCAGCCCTTGGCCGAGTGGCGGCCGGATCTGCTGGCCGCGCTCTTTCTCGTGCTCTACGCCCTCTTCTCGGCGTCGAACGGCGTCAACCAGCTCGTGGTGGCGTCGCTCCAAGGCAAGCTCATTTCGCCCGGTCATCGCGGCCGGGCGATGGTGGTGAGCGTGGCGGTGGGCAGCGTGCTCGCGATCGTGGCGGCCGTCCTGTTGCTGGGGCCGTGGCTCGAGGAGCCAGACGGCTTTCCGAAGATCTTTGGTGCCACGGCGGCGTTCTTCGCGCTCGCAGCCGTGCTGCCGCTGTTTCTCGACGAGCCGGCCGATCACGCTGAGCACGCTGTTCAAGAGAGCGATCGTGGCAGCCGCGCAGGACGGCTCTTCGCCGGCTGGGCTGCGGCGCTGCGGGCCGACACCGCGCTCGTGCGGCTGTGCCTTGTGGCGGCCTGCTTCTCGGCGGTGCTCATGCTCTTTCCGCACTACCAGGCCTTCGCCCGCGACCGGCTCGGGAGCACGCTCAGCAGTCTGCTCACGTGGGTCATCGTGCAGAACGCCGCCACTGGCATCGCGAGCCTCGTCGTGGGCCCGATGTCGGATCGCCGCGGCACGCGGATCGTCCTCATCTGGCTCGTCGCCCTCTCCGCGACCACGCCGCTCGTCGTCACGCTCCTCTCGCTGCTCGCGCATCACGTGGCCGTGGAATGGTTTTGGATCGTCTACGCGCCCCTGGGCCTCAACCCGCTCTCGCTCAAACTGTTCACGAATTACGCGCTCGAACTCGCGCCGCGGCCAGCCGAGCACCCGCGCTATGTGAGCATCGTGGGGGCGGCGCTCGCCGTGCCGTTCGTGCTCTCGCCGCTCATCGGCCTGGCCGTCGACACGGTCGGCTTCCGGCCCGTGTTCGTCGCGGGGGCCGCCGTGATCGCCGCCGCCGCCGCCCTCGCGATCCGGCTGCCCGAGCCCAGACGGCGGTAAAACGCCGATTGCGGCTGGCCGCGTCGCGGCCGTATGATCGTGCGATCGCGGCGGTCGTCCGCCTGCCCTCAATGCAAATTCACATGGAGATCCTTGTCATGAAGTCGATCCGTCTTGCTGGTCTGTGCGTGGCCGTCCTCTGCTCGGCCATGGTCGCCTCGGCCGCCGTCAAGGAGCCGAAGGACGCCAAGTGCCCCGTGTCGGGCAAGGGCTGCAACCCCGAGAAGAGCGTCACCTTCGACGGCGGCAGCGTCTACTTCTGCTGCGGCAACTGCGAGAAGGCCTTTGAGGGCGACTCGAAGAAGTTCGCCGCCAAGGCCCACCAGCAGATGGTGAGCACCGGCCAGCTCGTGCAGAAGGGCTGCCCGTTCAGCGGCGGCGCCGTGAAGCCGGGCACGCAGCT
>JBMLMS010000043.1:0-3802 GCA_049243925.1 Pirellulales bacterium | reverse complement strand
GTCGGCACGCATCAGGCCGATGGCCGCAGCGGCCTGCGTCACCACGATCGGGTCGACGTCATCGAGCAGTTTTACGAGGAGGGGAACGCCGGCCACGGCGTCTTCGCCGATGAGCCCCAGGCCGCGGGCCGCATGCCAGCGGACGCGGGCCGATGCATCGGCCGACGCTTTGACGAGATCGTCGAAGGCGCCGCGGGCGTTCGGACCGAGCGCTGCGATCGCATCGACGGCGCGCACCCGCGACTCTTCATCCGTCGCGGCGGCGAGGGCCGCCCGCAGGGCGTCGATCGGAGGTGTGGTGGGGGCCGAATCGGTGAAGGGCTGCGCGGCCTGTGCCTCGACCACTGTCGCCGGAGCAACTGCGGCGGCGACCGGCTTCGGGGCCGGAGGCGGCGCCTGGCCGCACCCCGTGAAGGCCGCTGCTCCGAGGACCGCAATCACGCACCATGTCTGCCGTATCATGTGCTCACCTGCTTCTGATTCCTGTACCGCGAACAATGCGTCGTGAGTATACTCCGACCCAGGTCCGCACCTCGGCAGTCTGCCCGGGAGGCGGCCATTTTGACCAGCCCGAATCCTTTGGTATCGGAGGCGAGAGGACCCATGGTTTCCACGACGCGAATCCCCCGCACGCTTGTGGTGGTGGCAGTGTTCGTCGGGTGCGCGGTGATTGCGGATGTTCCTGCCATCGCGCAGTGGGGCGGCGGCTGGGGCCACGGATTCGGCATGGGCGGCTGGGCCTCGACCGCCCAGCAGGGAGCGGCCGAGGGCATCTCGCAGGTGGTGCGGTCCCAAGGCTACACCAACCTCAAGAACTCCGAGGCCGCCATCAACTGGGAAGACGCCAAGACCAAGGAAATCGACAACCGCATGAAGTGGACGGAAACCTACTTCGAGATGCGGAAGACCAACCGCGAGGCCCGCGCCGCCGAGGACGGCCCGCCGGTCACGCAGGAGCAGGCGATCCGCATGGCGAAGATGGCGGCCCCGCCCCGCCTCGGCTCGACCCAGCTCGATCCAGTCACGGGCCACATCGAGTATCCGACCGTCCTGCGCGACGACATCTTCACGCCCTACCGCGAGGAGCTCGACAAAC
Organism: Pirellulales bacterium; assembly: GCA_049243925.1. GTDB lineage: Bacteria > Planctomycetota > Planctomycetia > Pirellulales > UBA1268 > RGVT01. Next base: position 2,706 of record JBMLMS010000043.1, on the reverse strand, counting down.
TGTTCGCCGACCGCGCCGCCTCGGGCGGCAGCGTGCAATACGAGGAACTGCGGCGGATCAACGACAGCGTGTCGAAGTTCATCGACGTGCTCAAGCAAAACGTCGGCAACTACGCCGCAGGCGACTACGGCCGTGCCCGCACGTTCCTCGACAGCCTCGCCCGCGAATCCCGCCTCCCTGCCGGCTGAGCGGCCTGCTGGTGGGCGTCAGGTGTGGTCAGTCAGCACGCGGACGCGGCGCAGGAGCGGAATGGTGGCGAAGCGGAGCAGGCTCGAGATTACGAACAGGGCCAAGTAGGCCGTGTGGTCTTCACCGAGGGCTTTGAGCAGGAGGCCACCGGTGGCGGCGCCGGCGACGGTGGCCACGGCCGTGCAGAGGTTGTAGGCCGTGACGACGGCCGTGCGATCGCGATGCGGCACAGCATCGAAGAACAAGAGCGCGAGGGCCAGCTCGTAGGCTGCCCAGCAGAAGCCGGCTACGAACTGGACGCCCATCAGGAACCACACGTTGGCGGACACCAGCCACAGACTGGCCAGCGGAACGACCGACAGGCCGCCCAGGTGGAGGAGCCCGAGCGAGCCGATTCGCGATCCGAGGCGGCCGAGCCAGGGCAAGGTGATCGCCTTGGCGAGAAACTGGGTGGCGATCACGAGCATGAACGCGTGGTAGGAAAAACCCAGTTCGCGGAGCATGTACGGGGTGAAGTACGACGCCGAGACATGCGCCGAGAATGACAGAGCACATGTGTAGGCCACGAGTCGACCCGAAGGTGTCGTCGCGATCGTGCCGATGGCCTTGCGCACGCGGTCGACGATCGGCGCCGCGCCGTTCACCGCCGATCGCTCCGGAGGCTGCATCTCACGGCAGCTCGCGAGCATGAGGGTCGAGACGAGCCGGCAGATTCCTGCCACGGCGAAGATTGCGGCAAACGTGAGCAGCGTCATGCCGTGCGCCTCGCCCACCTGAAGCGCGATGCCGCCCGCGACGAAGCCAACGAACACGCCGAACTGCCCGAGGCGGTTGCGATGCGCGAAAAACGCCGTGCGCATCCGCTCCGGCACGAGTGTGCCGATCCACGTGTTCCAGGCCGGGCCGCCGGCCATGCCGGCCGACCAATAGATGCTCGCTGCGAGCAGGAGTTCCCAAAGATCGGCGTGGCCCCGGATTGCCCAGGCCACGAAGGGCACGAAACTGAGCGCCTGCACCGTCGTGCAGGCCACGCACCAGCCGCGGTTGGTGCCGAGCCGGGCCACGGCCAGTGGCGTGATGAGCTGCACGAGCGCTCCCACGAGCACGGGCACGCTCGCGAGCATGCCCACGGCCACCGGCCCGAGGCCCACCGCCAGGGCGAACGCGGGAATGTATGTCTCGCCACAGCCGACCATCACGCTGAACGCAGCCGCATCGGCAGCCGAGGCCCACAGATCACGGCGCAGGGCGCCGCGGGGCTGGACGGGCCGGAGTCGATCGCGAAGCAGCTGGGAGAAGGTGGCGAACAACGGGAATCGCAGGAGCATTGGGAGGCGCGGCAGGGAACGGCCGGAATGGATCGATCTGTTTATACTTCCGCCACGGCGGCGGCGCCACGGCATTCCCCTCGAAGCACGCGACAAAGGAGAGACGATGAAGGCATTGGTGACTGGCGCAACAGGCTTCGTGGGCCCGCGGCTCCTCCGGCTGCTCGATCGACCCGTGGTGCTGTCGCGTGATCCGGATCGCGCGCGGCACACGATCGGGCATCTCGTCGACCGGATCATCCGCTGGGATCCCATGCAGGGCCCGCCTGCGCAGGAGGCATTTCAGGGCGTCGACGCCGTGATCCATCTCGCCGGCGAGTCGGTCGCCGCGGGCCGCTGGACGGCGGCCCGCAAGGCGATGATTCGCGACAGCCGGGTGATCGGCACGCGAAACCTCGTGCAGGGCATCGTGCAGGCGGCCGTGAAGCCCCGGGTGCTCGTTTCGGCATCGGCCGTCGGCTACTACGGCGACCGCGGCGAGGAGGAGCTCACCGAGGCGGCCTCACCGGCAAGCGATTTTCTCGCCCAGGTGTGCGTGGAGTGGGAGCGAGAGGCCCTCGCGGCCGAGCGAGCGGGCGTGCGCGTCGCCCTGGCACGCACCGGCATCGTGCTCGGCTCGGGATCGGGCGGCGCCCTTTCCAAGATGCTGCTGCCGTTCAAGCTCGGCGCCGGCGGCCCGCTTGGCAACGGCCGCCAGTGGATGCCCTGGATCCACGTGGCCGACCTCGCGCGGCTCTATCTGCATGCCGCCGAAACAGGCTCGATCGTCGGAGCGATGAACTCCGTGGCCCCGAATCCTGTGCGGAACGCCGAGTTCACGAAGGTGCTCGCCCGGCAGCTCCATCGCCCTGCATTCATGCCCGCCCCCTACTTCGGCCTCCGGCTTGCGTTCGGCGAATTCGCCCAGGTGCTCTTCGCCTCGCAGCGGGTGATCCCGAAGGTGGCGCTCGACACGGGCTTCGTGTTTCAGTATCCCGAACTCGCCGGCGCCCTGCGCGAGATCCTCGCGCCGGCGGCGTGATCACATACGCTGCGGTGCACCGGCTCCGGGCTCCCCATACCTCATCGCCGGACGTTCGCTGCGGCTATCGTGGCAATCCTGTTCGGCACAGCGATTGCTGTCGCGTGGGGCACGCGTCTCGCTTGCTGCTGTAGGACAGGCTTCAGCCTGTCATGCCCGAATGCGCCC
>JBMLMS010000042.1:0-2989 GCA_049243925.1 Pirellulales bacterium | reverse complement strand
TGGCCCCGGCGGGCTTGCGCGGCTGCGGGGCAAGCCGAGGTTGCCCCGAGCCGCGACGCACGGCGTCCAGCCGTGCAGTCGCGTAAGCCGAGGCAGGCCCGAAGGGATGCCGCGGCGCGCAACACAGCCCATCCATGGCCCCGGCGGGCTTGCGCGGCTGCGGGGCAAGCCGAGGTTGCCCCGAGCCGCGGGCGGTCGCACCTCCGGGCGACCGTAGCACGGCCGTCGGGCGCCGCGGCAAGCCCGAAGGGATGGGCTTTCCATGGCGGTCGCCGAGACGCCATGATCACGCCGTCATGCCGTCCCGTGTTCAGAAAGGTTGGCTCGTGTATGTGCTGCGCTGTCGCGACGGCTCGCTCTACACGGGCATCACGAACGATCTCCCCAAGCGGCTGGTGGCTCACGCTGCCGGCAGGGCGTCGAAATACACCCGCAGCCGGCTTCCCGTGCAGTTGGCGCATGCCGAGCGGCGACGGACCAAATCGGCGGCCCTGAAGCGGGAGGCGGCGATCAAGAAGCTGCCCAGGAGCCAGAAAGACCTGCTCGTGTGCTCGCGTGCACCCCGTGTATAGTGGGCGACAAGGGACTCGAACCCCTAACCCCCTCGGTGTAAACGAGGTGCTCTGACCAATTGAGCTAGTCGCCCGCGAGACCGCGATCCACGCGTTGTCGATCGCTGTCGGAAGCAAAGATAGCCGAGGAATGGTGAAAGCGACACCTCTCTCGCCCATCCAGGCCATGAGCCGGCTCGAGTCAGGACACATCGCGGCAATGGCGGCATATCAGGCAATCTCCGGGCTTCCGCCCGAGCTCGTCGACTCCGAGGAAATGTTTCGTCGGCTGGCGGAGCAGTTGCCGGGCGTCGTCGTGCGCATCGGCAGCGACGGGGGCGTGTGCTGGGTGTCACCCGCGTTGACCACGGTGGTGGGGTGGTTTCCCGAGGAATGGATCGGCCGCGAGCTCGCCTCGTTCACCGCCACGGAGGCTGATCGTGAGCGGCTCAGGCACGGGCAGCGTGACGCCCGAGCGGGGCAGAGGGTCGTGGTGCGGGTCCAGGTGCGCACGAAGGCCGGCCCGGTTCGCTGGGTGGAGTTGCATGCCGGCCCATCACGAGACGCGGGCGGCGAGATCGACGGCGCGGTGGCGTCGTTTCGTTGTGTCGATGCCGAGGTCGCGGCGACACGCGCGCTCGAAGAGCGTGCGCAGACCGACGCGCTGACCGGGCTTTTCAACCGCCAGGAGGCCCTGCGGGCGCTCGCCGGCCGCGCTGGCCGGCAGCTGGCGATTCTGTGGTGCGATATCGACAACTTCAAAACGGTCAACGACACCTCCGGCCACGCGATGGGCGACATGGTGCTCGTGAAGGTCGCCGACCGGATTCGGGCATGTCTGCGGTCGAGCGACGATCTCGGCGCTCGCATCGGAGGCGACGAGTTGATGGTGGTGTTGGACGGTGTGCAGGATCTCGAAACCGCCCGCCAGGTCGGCGAAAAGCTGCGGCAGCTCGCCGCGGAGCCGATGCAGACACCGGCTGGGGAGATCGGCATCACGCTCAGCATTGGCGTGACGCTCGCCGGTCGTGGCGAAAACACCGACGCGATCATCGCCCGCGCGGATGATGCGATGTATCGGGCCAAGCGTCAGGGTGGAAACCAGGTGATGGCGACGGTCATCATGCCGCTGGATATCGTTGTGAGAAGGAACGACGAAACAATTGAACCGTAGGTTCTCCGTCATGCTGGCGGAAGTCGGGGCCTCGGCTCGCGCTCGGAAGTCACCATTCTGCAAAACTCCCGTCTGCGTGTCGCCAGATAGGATTCCGCCAACGGTGGCCCACCGCGGCCCGCTCCTTGACGTAGTCTTCGTTGACCTCGATCCCGAGCCCGGGTCCATCGGGAATCTTCACGTGGCCGTCGGAATAATCGAAGACCCCAGGGTTTTTGAGGTAGTCGAGCAGGTCGTTCCCCTGGTTGTAGTGAATGCCGAGGCTCTGCTCCTGGATGAAGGCGTTGTAGCAGTTGGCGTCGAGCTGGAGATTCACCGCCAACGCGATCGGCCCGAGCGGGCAGTGCAGCGCGATCGCCACGTCGTATGCCTCGGCCATGTTCGCGATCTTTCGCGTTTCCGTGATGCCGCCGGCGTGCGACGGGTCGGGCTGCAGGATGTCGACATAGCCCTCCTGCAGGATCCGCTTGAAATCCCACCGCGAAAAGAGCCGCTCGCCGAGGGCGATCGGAATGTTGGCGAGGCCGGCGAATTCCTTGAGTGAATCGGCATGCTCGCTCAAGACCGGCTCCTCGATGAACATCAGCCGGTAGGGTTCGAGCTCCTTGAAGAGCACTTTGGCCATCGGCTTGTGCACGCGGCCATGAAAATCGACGCCGATCCCGAAGTGCGGGCCGACCGCCTCGCGGATGGCGGCGACGTTGGCGAGCACCCGGTCGACCTTGTCGAACGTGTCGACATACTGGAGCTCTTCCGAGGCGTTCATCTTGATCGCAGTGAATCCCCGTGCAGCCCGCTCCTTGGCCTGCGCGGCCGTTTCGCCGGGCCGGTCGCCGCCGATCCAGGAATAGACCCGGATCCTGTCGCGGACCTTGCCGCCCAGCAGGTCGTACACGGGCACGCCCAGTGATTTTCCCTTGATGTCCCAGAGGGCCTGGTCGATGCCGGCAATCGCGCTCATGTGGATCGCACCGCCGCGGTAAAAGCCGCCCCGATAGAGCACCGTCCAGTGGTCTTCGATGTTGCGGGGATCCTTGCCGATCAGATAGTCGGCCAGTTCGTCGACCGCCGCGGCCACACTGTGGGCCCGCCCCTCGACCACGGGCTCGCCCCAGCCGAAGACGCCTTCGTCGGTTTCCACCTTCAAGAAGCACCAGCGGGGCGGAACGATGTAGGTCGTCAGCTTCGTGATCTTCATGCAGCGGGCTCTCGCGGGATGGATCGCCAGGCGGCAACGAAGGCGTCGGCGGTTGTTCGCACGTCG
>JBMLMS010000041.1:0-4010 GCA_049243925.1 Pirellulales bacterium | reverse complement strand
ACACCACGATGATCAACGGCATCGGCGTCGTGGGCTGGGGCGTGGGCGGCATCGAGGCCGAGGCCGTCATGCTGGGCCAGCCGGTGTACTTCCTGACGCCCGACGTGGTGGGCTTCGAGCTGACCGGCGAACTGCCGGCCGGCGCCACCGCCACTGACCTGGTGCTCACCGTCACCGAGATCCTCCGCAAGGCCGGCGTAGTCGGGATGTTCGTGGAGTTCTTCGGCTCGGGGCTCGACGCCATGCCGCTGGCCGACCGGGCCACGATCGCCAACATGGCGCCCGAATACGGCGCCACGATGGGCTTCTTCCCGATCGATGCCGAGACGCTCGCCTACCTCAGGCTCACCGGCCGCGAGCGGAGCCACATCGAACTCGTGGAACGCTACACGAAAGAGCAGGGGCTGTTCCGCACCGACGCGGCACCGACGCCGGAGTTCACGAAACGAATGGCGCTCGACCTCGGCACCGTCGTGCCGAGCCTCGCCGGGCCGAAGCGACCGCAAGACCGCGTGCCGCTCGTGGCGGTGAAGCAGACGTTCGCCGAATCGCTCACGGCGCCGACCGCCAAACGGGGCTTCGCACTCGAGGGCCCAGCCCTCACCCGCACCGGCACCGTGCACGACAACGGTCACTCCTCCACCATCCACCACGGCGCCGTCGTGATCGCGGCCATCACGAGCTGCACGAACACGAGCAACCCGAGCGTGATGGTGGCTGCCGGCCTCGTGGCGCGAAAGGCCGTGGCGAAGGGGCTCACCACGAAGCCCTGGGTGAAGACGAGCCTCGCCCCGGGCTCGCGCGTGGTCACCGACTACCTCGAGAAGTCGGGGCTCGACAAAGACCTCGACGCCCTCGGTTTCGAGACGGTTGGCTACGGCTGCACGACATGCATCGGCAATTCGGGGCCGCTGCCAGACAACGTGGCGAAGGCCGTGACGGAGGGCGACCTCGTGGCCGCCGCCGTGCTCTCCGGCAATCGCAACTTCGAGGGCCGCGTAAACCCGCTCGTGAAGGCCAACTGGCTGGCGAGCCCGCCGCTCGTGGTGGCCTACGCGCTGGCCGGCACCACTGACATCAATCTTGCCAACGAGCCGATCGGGAAGGGCAAGGACGGCAAGGAGGTGTATCTCAAGGATATCTGGCCGACGGCCGACGAGGTGCGGGACACCGTGGCTGCGTGCGTGCAGCCTGCGCAGTTCCAGGCTCGCTACGGCAACGTGTGGCAGTCGAACCCGCGCTGGAACGCCGTGCCCACGAGCACGGGCGAGCTCTACGACTGGGACGCCGCGAGCACCTACATCCAGGAGCCGCCGTTCCTCGCCGAGCTCTCGCGTGAGGCGAAGCCGCCGCAGAGCGTGCGCGGGGCCCGGGTGCTCCTGGCGCTCGGCGACAGCGTGACCACCGACCATATCTCGCCGGCCGGCAGCATCGCCAAGACGAGCCCCGCCGGGCACTATCTCGTCGAGCACGGTGTGCCGCCCGCCGACTTCAATAGCTACGGCGCCCGCCGTGGCAACGACCGCGTGATGACCCGCGGCACGTTCGCGAATATCCGCATCCGCAACCTGCTCGTGCCAGGCACGGAAGGCGGCGTGACGCGGCTCCTGCCGGGCACTGACGTGCTGCCCGTGTACGACGCGGCGGTGAAGTACAAGGCCGCCGGCACGCCGCTCGTGGTGCTCGCCGGCGCCGAGTATGGCACCGGCAGCTCGCGCGACTGGGCCGCAAAGGGCACGATGCTGCTCGGTGTGCGGGCCGTGCTCGCCACGAGCTTCGAGCGGATCCATCGCTCGAACCTCGTGGGCATGGGCGTGCTCCCCCTCGTGCTCCCGGAGCCCTGGCAGCAGCTCGGCCTGACCGGCGAGGAGACGTTCGACATCCCGTTCGATGCGCTCGCTCCGCGGTCGACCGTCGTCGTGAAGGCCCATCGGCCGGATGGCACGACGAAAGAGATCACGTGCCTCGTGCGGATCGACACGCCCGTCGAGCTCGATCAATTCAGGGCCGGCGGCATCCTCCCATTCGTGCTCCGGAAGCTGCTCGCAGGGTGACCGCGATCCGTGCGATCCGCGCGCTGGGCGCGGTTTGCGCAGGCCGGACGGCTTTCCAATCGCGCTGGCGCGGCCGGCAAATCGGTGGCCTGCGGGTGGCTCGTGCCCGGCGGTGACGGCAGGCCGCTGGCTGAGCGGAGGGGATTCCCGTAGATTGCGGGGTATCCCGAGCCCGTCGGACGCGGGCTCATTCACTCGCAGTGTGCGGCGCAGCGACGCGTCGTCCACGAAGGAGGGAGATTTCGTGGTCAGCACGCTTGCCACCGGTTTCGCATCCGCTCCTGCCCGGGGTGAACCCCGGGCCAGTTCACGGTCGTCGATCACGCGGCTCGTCATCGACGAGCTCGCCCGCGTCCGGCCGCGAGCCGCCCGGCAGCCGCTCACGCCCGGCATGACGCTCGTCGAGGCCGAGGTCGACCCGATCGGCTTTCTCGACGCCGTGAACCGCATCGAAGGCCGCTACCAGATGCGGTTTCGCGAGGAATGGCTCGTGGGTATCCGCACCTGCGGTGACCTGATCGAGTGCATCGCCGACCACATGTTCGACAGCGCCGACCGCGCCGCCGCGCCGGCCAAGCAGGCCGAGACGCGGCTGCCGACTCGGGCCCTGCCGCGCGTGGCCGACGAGGCCGCGGCCGGCGAGACGTTTCCCGAATGTGCCGCCCTCGAGGAGCGGCTCTCGGCCCTTGATGTCGCGGGGCTCGACGATCCGTTCCTGCTCGCCAATGAGCAGGTGCGCAAGCGCGTGGCCCGGATCGACGGCCGCGATGTGATCAGCTTCACGAGCTTCGACTACCTCGGCCTCGCCGCCCACCCCGACGTGGCCCGGGCCGCCAAGGAGGCGATCGACCGCTTCGGCACGAGCGCCTCGGCGAGCCGCATGGTGGGGGGCAACAATACGCTCCTCGACGCCCTCGACGAAGAGCTTGCTTCGTTTCTCGGCACCGAGCGGGCCGTGGTGTTCCCGTGCGGCTACGGCACCAACGCTTCGGTGTTCAATCATCTGTTCGGTGAAGGCGATCTCATCCTCTACGACGAACTGGCCCACAACAGCATCATGCAGGGGGCCAATGCGTCGAAGGCCGGCCGACGGTCGTTCCGGCACAACGACCACGCCCAACTCGACGGCCTGCTCCGCGACCTGCGGTCGCAGTATCGTCGCGTGGTTGTGGCGATCGAGGGCGTCTACAGCATGGACGGCGACTACCCCGATCTGCCGAAGTTCATCGAGGTGAAGAAGCGGCACGACGCCTTGCTCTACGTGGACGAGGCCCACTCCCTCGGCACGATGGGCCCGGGCGGCCGTGGCATCTGCGAATTCTTTGGGTGCGACCCCGCCGATGGCGACCTGTGGATGGGCACGATCAGCAAGGCGCTCGGCGCCGGCGGCGGCTACCTCGCCGGCCGCGAGCGGCTGATTCGTTATCTCGGCTACACCACGCCTGCCTTCGTGTTTTCCACCGCCTGCTCGCCGCCGAACGCCGCCGCGGCCCTCGAAGGCCTGAAGGTGATCCAGCGTGAGCCGTGGCGGGTGACGCGGCTCCGCGAACGCTCGGAGCTGTTCCTCAAGCTCGCGCACGACTGCGACCTCGACACGGGCGAGAGCGGCGACACGCCCGTGATCCCGATCATCCTCGGCAGTTCGACGCGGGCGATCCGCGTGTCGCAGATGCTCCTCGAGCGCGGCATCAACGCCCGGCCGATCCTCTACCCGGCGGTCCGCGAAGTGGCGGCCCGCGTGCGATTCTTCCTCACGGCCGAGCACACCGAAGAACAGATCGTGCAGGCCGTCGCAACGCTCGCCGAAGTCGTGCGCCAGACGGCGTAGCGGGCTGTGCGAAATTCGCCCAATCCGGCTCGGGGTTACCCCGTACCGTCTCGCCGGACGTTCACTACGTTGGGCGCGCCGGCTTCGGGCTCCCCATATCCCGTCGCCGGACGTTCGCCTCCGCCCGA
>JBMLMS010000040.1:0-10335 GCA_049243925.1 Pirellulales bacterium | reverse complement strand
TAGGCCCGGTGTGATTCGAACACACGACCAAGGGATTATGAGTCCCCTGCTCTAACCACTGAGCTACGGGCCCGACACGGGAATCATCCCGCGAGCAAAGTCTATCCGCTGCCGGCCCGCCCGATCACGTGCCCCGCGGGGCTTTCGGGAGATGATCGGCCAGCAGGAAGATGTCAGCTGACACCCTGGAATTCCAGCGCGGCGTCTCCGCGTCATGGCTTCGTGGCGCCGCTCACGAGCGCCGTCAGGCGGCCGGTGCACTTCGCCCCGGGCGGCACGTTGACCTTCAGAAACAGCACGCCGTCACGGTCGGCTGGTTTCTCATACTGGCTGCCCACGGTGAACGGCCGCGGCTGCTTGTCGGTCGACTGCCGCTCTGCTGCATCGGCGGCTGCGATCACGCCCATCACGGCGCCGAACGGCACGTGTGGAATCAGATCCTCGGCAGGGTTGGCACTCGGCGCACCGTCGGGGCTGGCCTCGATGTTCGCGACGAGCTTGTAGTCGCCGGAGACGCGGATCCGCAGCGGCTTGCCCTTCTCGACCGCGCCGATCGGCTGCCACGACTTTCCGAGGTCGAGGTTCACTTCGAACTCGCTGGCATCGAGAATCCGATCGCTGAGGTCGGTAAGCTTCGTCTTGACGACGTCGTTCTGGGGATCGAGCTTCTGGAGCGCCTCGAGGAGCAGCTTGGCGCGGTCATACTGCCCGACATCTTCAAACGACTTGATGAGGTTCGTCGTGTCACGGAGGAACGACTCGCGCACCTCCTCGGCCTTGGCCTCGAGCCGCTTGAGCTCGGGAGGATTCGCCGGGCGTTGGCGGGCCTTGGTGCCCGGTTGGCTGGCCGTGGCTGCCAACGGGCCTGTCAGGCTCGCCGCAAGCAACGCGCCGATGGCCAGGCAGGGTGTGATTCGACGCATGGAATCCTCCTCGGTGCGATGACGGGCTCGCAGCGAAAAGTATGACTGCGTTTGCCGAGACGAACCAGACAGGCCGAGGCCCGGCTTATTTCGCAGGCTCGACCTGCTTGAGGAGCCGGAAGAGGTCGCTGTCGGTGGTGAGAATCAGCGTGGAGTCGCGGCCGAGCGTGTCTTTGTAGGTCTCGAGCGTCTTCGTGAAGGTGTAGAAATCTGCCGCCGCCGGGCTCGCCGTGTAGGCCCGTGCGTAAATCTCCGAGGCCTTGGCGTCGGCCGTGCCCGTGAGCTCCTGCACCTTGCGGTAGGCCTCCGACTCGATCCGCCGCAGGTCCTTCTCCTTGCGGCCCTGAATCTTCGCCGCCTCGCCGGCTCCCTCCGAGCGGAACCGCTCGGCGATCTGCAGCCGCTCCGACATCATGCGGTCGTAGATCTTCTCGATCACGCCGCTCTTGTAGTTGATCCGCTTCACGCGGACGTCGAGCAGTTCGATGCCCCAGATGCCCACCTTCTGCATGGCGGCGGCGAGGATCTCCTTCTCGAGCGCCTCGCGGCCGAAGCGGATCGGCGGCAGGCCGCCCGCGCCGACGTCCACGAGGGCCGCGTCGCGCTCTGGCTTGCGATCCTTGTCGGACCGCACGAGTTCGATCAGGTCGTGGCGGGCCACGACGTTGCGGGTCTCGCTGCCGATGATGTCGTCGAGACGCGACAGGGCACTCCGCTCGTCGCGCAGGCTCTGGAAATACTTGAGCGGGTCGGCGATCCGCCAGCGGGCAAACGTATCGACCACGACGAACAGCTTGTCGCGGGTCGTCATCTCGCCGGGCGGCCCGTCCCATTCGAGGATCCGCTTCTCGAACCGGTTGGCCGTCTGGACGAACGGCAGCTTGAAGTGCAGCCCGGCCCCCGACCGCGACGTGGTGGCATTGATCGGCTCGCCGATCGGCCGGCCAAACTGCGTGAGCACCACCTGCTCCGTCTGATCGACGGTGTAGGCGCAGCCGAAGATGCCGATCGCGGCGAGTACGGCGAGGAATCCACCGAGCGGCGACACGACCCAGTCGGCCGTGCGGCGCAGAAAAACGATCAGCGGATGGTTGATCGGCAGCGGGTTCATGGCTGCGGCCTCCGCGGTGTCGGCTGCTGGGGCTGCGGCACGCTCGCCGGCAGGTTCATGAGCGGCAGAAACTGCTTCGCGTCGGCGTCGAGGATCACCTTGCCGCCGAGCTGTGGGAGCACCTGGCCGATGGTTTCGAGATAGAGCCGCTGCCGAGTCACCGCAGGAGCCTTTTCATACTGTTCGAGGAGCGCCCGGAACCGGGCCACGTCGCCCTCGGCCTCGTTGACCCGCTTCGTGGCGTAGCCCTCGGCCTCGCTGAGCTGCTTCTGCGCCTCGCCACTGGCCCGGGGCACGACCTTGTTGTATTCGCCGTTGGCCTGGTTGATCATCTGCTCGCGCTCCTGTTGGGCGCGGTTCACTTCTTCGAAGGCCTGCTGCACGGCCGTCGGAGGATGCACGTTCTTGAGCTGCACCTGCTGCACCCGCAGCCCCATGTGGAGGTTTTCAGCGAGGGCGGAGAGCTTGGCGATCGCCTCGTTTTCGATTCCCTGCCGGCCGATCGTGAGCACCTCGTCCACGGTGCGGTCGCCCACCACCTCGCGCATCACGCTTTCGGAGAGATCGCGGAGCGTGGGGCCGGGCTCGCGGTGGTTGAAGAGATACTGCTCGGGGTCGCTGATTTCATATTGCACGACCCACTCGACATGCGCGGCGTTGAGGTCGCCCGTCACCATGTCTCGCTCCCGCTCCTGCTCGTGCGAAACTTGGTCGGGATTCGTCGTGTGCCCGGAGCCGAAGCCGAATTCCATCTTCAGCTGCCGCTTTACCGGGAGGATCGTGACGGTGTCGATTCCGAAGGGCAGCTTGAACCGCAGGCCCGGGCCGCTCGTGCCGATGAACCGTCCGAACCGCTGCACCACGCCCACGCTCTCGGGGCCGACGGTGTAGACGCCGCGGGCGAGGCCCGCGACGAGCAGGAGCGCAAGCGCCGCCGTGAGGAGCACCGGGATTGGCAGCCCGCCGCCGGCGGGGAGCCGGGGAAACTGCGACTGGTTCGGAAAGCGGGGAAAGTCGGCCATCGAACGACGACAATACCCTCGCGAACCGGCTCGTGCCAGTTGACAGAAACCGTTCGCCGAGGTGACGGCAGCCGCCAGTGAAAACCGGTGTTTTTTTCACCGTGCGCGAGAGTCTATCGTGCCGGGCATGACGCACTCACCAGACATCGAACGCCAGATCGAATTTGACTTCCTGCGGGCGACGGAGATCGCCGCGCTCAACACGCTCCAATGGCTCGGCAAGGGGCAGAAGGAACTCGCCGACGCAGCCGCCTGCGACGCGATCCGCGGGATGTTCGATCTCGTAGAGATGTGCGGCGAGATCGCGATTGGGGAGGGGATCAAGGACGAGGCCCCCGGGCTCTTCAAGGGGGAGAAGGTGGGCACGTGGCGGGCGGGCGCACCGCAGTTTGAGATCGCACTCGATCCGATCGACGGCACGACGAACGTCGCCAAGGGCATGCCGAATTCGCTCTCCTGCATCGCGGCTGGCCTCGTCACCGACGGCACGCCCTGTCTCCTCGACGTGCCGGCCTTCTACATGCAGAAGCTCGCCTACCCGCTCGAGGTGCGAAAGGCGTGGGTGGCCGATCCGACCCTGCCGATCGACATCGACGCACCGGTGGGCGAGGTGATCGACGTGACGGCAAAGGTTCTCGGCAAGGAGGTGCGCGACGTGGTGGTGTCGATCCTCGACCGGCCACGCAACGAGGCCTTCATCGACGAGGTGCGGCGGAAGGGGGCGGCGCTACGGCTCATCCAAGATGGCGACATCGCCGCGGCGCTCGCGCCGGCGATGCGCACGAGCTCCATCGATCTCTACGTGGGCATCGGGGGCGCGCCCGAGGCCGTGCTCTCGGCGGCCGCCCTCCGCTGCCTCGGCGGTGGGATGCGGGCCAAGATCTGGCCGCGCGACGAGGCGGAGCGAAAGCATCTCGTGGCGATCGGCTGGGGCGACCGGCTGGGCACGCAGTTCATGTCGCGGGATCTCGCCCGCGGCGACCACATCGTGTTCGCGGCCACCGGCATCAGCACCGGGCCGCTCCTCGAAGGTGTCGACGTGCGCGGCACGATCGCCACCACGCATTCACTGATCATGCGGGCCAAGAGCGGCACGGTGCGATTCGTGGAAGCTCACCACGATCTCGATCGCAAGACGATCCACTTGCGAAGCACGCAGGCCGAGCGACGGGTGTGACGTTGCGTCACGCCGCGAGCACCCGCGCACCGGCGGCGGGCCGTGTCGTGAACATCTCGGCGTCGATGCTCGTGGCCGCCTGGTAGCCCGTGTGCAGCGCCGCCATCACCGCCGGGGCCGACTCAGCCGCGACGAGCGCGATTGCACAGCCGCCGAAGCCGCCGCCGGTCATTCGGCAGCCAAACACGCCCGGCAGGCCGGCGGCGATCTCGCACAGCACGTCGAGCTCACGGCAGGAGACTTCGTAGGCGTCGCGGAGCGAGGCGTGGCTTGCATGCATGAGCCGACCGGCGGCGGGCCAGTCGCCGCGGGAGAGCGCGGCGACGAATGCGAGCGTGCGTTCGTTTTCCGAGCGCACGTGGTCGGCTCGGCGCCGCTCGAGAGCGGAGAGCCCGCGGTGCCCGGCTGCCCAGATCGCGGTGGTCACGTCGCGGAGCGAGCCACAGCCGAGCCGGGCTGCTGCAGCCTCGCACTCGGCCCGCCGACGGGCGTATTCGCCATCAGCCAGGCTGTGCCGCACGCCGCTGTTGACCACGATCAGGGTGACGTCGTCGCTACCAAAGGGCACGTGCTGGAAGGCCCGGCTCCGGCAGTCGATGAAGAGTGCGTGCCCCGCGCGGCCGAGCGCCACCGCGCACTGGTCCATGATGCCGCAGGGCACACCGGCGAATTCGTGCTCGGCATGCTGGCAGAGGAGTGCCTTGTCGAGGGGATCGAGGGCACGGCCGCAGAGTGCCTCGACGGCAGTTGCCGTAGCCACTTCGAGCGCGGCGCTGCTGCTCAGGCCGCCCCCGGAGGGCAGGTCGGTGGTCACGAGCGCGTCGAATCCCGGGATCTCCCAGCCCAGCCGTTGGTACCCGGCGAGCACGCCGGCGGGATAGCGGGCCCAGTCGCTGCGGCCCGGTTCGAGCGACACGCGGACGTCGAACCGGGCCGCGCCCGCTTCGTGTGCGGAGCGAACCGTCACCACGCCATCGGGGCGGCGCGTGACGGCGAGCGAAATGCCACGCTCGATCGCCATCGGCAACACGAAGCCGTCGTTGTAGTCGGTGTGCTCTCCGATCAGGTTCACCCGGCCGGGGGCGTGAACGACGAAGGCATCAGGGGCCGTGTGGCTCGGGGGATTCATGGCGGCTCGGTGAAGGATTTCGCGCATGGCGGCGGACGGGGAATCGGTGTCAGTGTAGTGCCTCGAGGTGGCTCGTCGTCGTGGAGGCTGGTAGGCTCATAAAGCTGTCTGGTCTCGGCAATGCGAATCCATTTCTTGTGATTTCAGGAGACGTTTTCATGCAGGCTTCGTGCAGAGCGGTGTCTCGCCGCTCGGCTCTCAAGGCTGGCTTGTCCGCCGGAGCGGCGTTTGCCATGCCCACGATCATTCCTTCGTCGGCCCTCGGCCTCGACGGAGCCGTGCCGCCAAGTGAACGGATCGTCGTCGGCGGCATCGGCATCGGACGCCGCGGCGAATACGACCTTGGCTGTTTCCTCGAGCAGTCAGACGTGACGTTCGCCGCCATCGCCGACGTGAAGGAGGGCCGCCGCCAGGCCGTCAAGAAGATCGCCGACACGAAGTACGGCACCGAGAGCTGCACGATGCACCGCGATTTCCGCGAGGTGCTCGATCGCAAGGACATCGACGCAGTCTTGATTGCCACCGGACCCAATTGGCACGGCCTGATGGCGATGCTCGCCGCCAAGGCGGGCAAGGACATCTACTGCGAGAAGCCCTGCACGAAGAATATCGCCGAGACGCTCATCCACCGCGACACGATGCGGCGGTGTGGCACGGTGTTCCAGGCGGGCACCCAGCGGCGAAACCTGCCGCACTTCGCCTTCGCCTGCGAGCTCGCTCGCACCGGGCGGCTGGGGAAGATCAAGAAGGTCTATGCCCATCCGGCTGGCCTGACGGCGCGGATGAGCGGCTGGCTTCCGGCGGAGTCCGAGCCCGATCCCAAGGTCGACGACTGGGACTTATATCTGGGCCCGGCGGCCTGGCGGCCCTTCAACGCCAACACGCTCAAGGACGGCTTCAACTTTGAGAAGGGGGGCGGGCTCGTGGGCGGTGGCGTCCTCGAATGGGGTTCGCACTGCGTCGATCTCTGTCAGTGGGCCGTGAACGACTGCCTGCCGCCGGTGGAGTATCAGCCGCCCGCGAACGACCAGCTCGTGTGTCGGTATGCCGACGGCGCCGAGCTCATCTTCCGAGAGAAGGGCTGGATCCCGCTCGGCTCGTGCCCCGTGCGGTTCGAGGGAGAAACGGGCTGGGTCGAGGCCGGTGACTCGGGGAAGCTCGTGCTCAGTTCGCCCGAGCTGTTGGCCGGACGAAAGATCGAGGAGATCGGCGGCTATCCGGCCACGTTCCACGTCCGCGACTTCCTCGACTGCGTCAAGACCCGCGGCAAGCCGAAGGGCAATGCCGATGCAGCCTGCAATGCCCACATCGCCTGCCACGCCGCGAACATCGCGATCGCCCTTGGCCGTACGGTGAAGTTCGACAACGCCACGAACATGTTCGTCGGCGACGACGAGGCCAACCGGCTGCGGTCGGAAGCACTGCGGGAGCCGTGGCGAGTATGAACGGAGCCTTCTTGATGTCCAGGACTGTGATGAACGGAAACGTTGCGATGCCCACGAAATTGTCGATGGCCCTTGTTGTCGCCTTGGCCTGCTCGGCTCTCGATGCCCACCGGGCGGGCGCCGCAGAAGCGTTGCCGGCCGAAGCCGAGCTCATCGCCGTGCTCCGCTCCGATGCTGGCGAGGCCGACAAGGCGCTCGCCTGCAAGAAGCTCGCGATCAAGGGCTCAGCTGGTGCGGTCGGTGAGCTTGCGAAACTGCTCGCGAACGAGCGGCTCGCATCGTGGGCACGGATTCCACTCGAGGCGATTCCGGGCCCCGAGGCCGACGCCGCGCTGCGCACTGCCGCCGGCTCGCTCTCCGGGCGGCTCCTCGTGGGCGTGATCAACTCGATCGGCGTCCGCCGCGATGCCGCAGCCATAAGCCTGCTCGAACCGCGGCTCGCAGACGCCGATGCCGATGTGGCGGCCGCGGCGGCTGCCGCGCTCGGCAAGATCGGCACGCCCGCTGCTGCGGCGATCCTCGCGAAGCGGGTGCCCGTCGCGGGGCTACGGCTCGATGACGTCGCCCAGGCGGCCATCGTGTGCGCTGAGCGGCTCCTCGCTGCCGGCCAGGCCGCGGAGGCTGCCCAGCTCTACGCCACCGTTCGCACGGCCGCGGTATCGGAGCAGCGGCAGGCGGAAGCCACGCGCGGCCTGATTCTCGCCCGTGGCAAGGACGGCATTCCGCTCCTCGTCGAGGCTGTGCGGTCGCCGTCGCGGCGGATGGCAAACATCGGGCTGTTCACGGCCCGCGAACTGCTCGACGGCCCCACGGCTGGCGACGTCGATGTGGCGCTCGTCGACGAGATCACACGCATGGCCGGCGGTGCCGAAGCGCCTCAGGCGGCGCTGCTCGTGCGGGTGCTGGCCGATCGCAATGCCGACGGTGGTGCGCCCGCGGGCCTCCAGGCGACGGTGCTGCGCTGGGCAGCGAGCAGTCCGCAGGCGGTGCGGCTGGCGGCGCTTGAAGCGATCGGCCGGATCGGCGACGCATCGGCCGTCGATCCGCTCGTGTCGCTCGCGGCCGATCCGGCCGTGGCGGATGCGGCGCGCGTGGCGCTCGTGGCCCTTCCCGGTGAGTCGGTCAACCGAGTCGTGATCGGGCGACTCTCCGGTGCCGACGCGAGGTTGCAGCCAATCCTCGCCCAGGTGATCGGTGCCCGGCGGATTCCCGCCGTCACGCAGCTGCGGCCGCTCGTGGCGAGCACCGATCCGGTGACCCGGGCGGCGGCCTTCGAAGCGCTCGGCAATGTCGTCGATCTCGCCAACCTCGGCCTGCTGGTCGACGCGGTCACGGCACCGCGTGATGCGGCCGACAGTGAGGCTGCGCAGAAGGCGCTTCTGACCGCGTGCGTGCGGATGCCCGATCGCGATGCCTGTGCCGAGAAGTTGTCGGCGGCGGTGGCAGCCGCCTCGGGTGCGACCAAGACCAAAATCCTCGATATCGTGGGCGAAGTCGGTGGTACGAAGGCGCTGGCCACCGTGAAGGCTGCGGCGATGTCGGGCGACGAAACGCTCGCCGACGCCGCCACGCGGCTGCTCGGCAAGTGGATGACGGCCGATGCGGCGCCTGTGCTGCTGGATCTCGCTGCGGCACCGATCGGCGAGAAGTATCAGACCCGGGCGATCCGCGGCTACATCCGCATCGCCCGCCAGTTCGCGCTGGCCGATGCGGAGCGGGCGGAGATGTGCACGAAGGCGCTGGCCGCAGCGAAGGACGCGGCGGATCGTAAGAGCGTGCTCGAGATCCTGCCCCGGTATCCAAGCCCGGCCATGCTCGCAGTGGCCGAGCAGGCGACGAAACTCCCCGGACTCGAGGCTGAGGCGAAGGCCGCTGCCGACACGATCCGGGCGAAACTTCCCAAGTAGGACAGGCTGCGAAGCGATGACGATTGGCTCCAGCGGCAGTTTGGAAAATGGATGGAGGTAGGTGAGGGGGTCGGCGAACGCTCGAGGAGCCTTGGGCCGCTGCGGCCCACGCGACGAGACTTTTGCCGCCCCCGAGCCGGGAAAGGCCGGTAACCGATGAGAGATATTGTGACCTCTTTCACCTTGCGATTGCTTGTCGGGCTGATTCCCTGTGTCGCGGCTGCTGCAGCCGACGTGACCTTCACGAAGCAGACCCTCACCGAGCGGTTCGTGGCCGAGGGCTGCGACATGGCCGACTTCGACAAGGATGGCCACGTCGACATCACGGCCGGCAACACGATCTGGCACGGCCCTGATTTTTCGAGACAGACGGAATTCACGCCGCCGGCCGACAACCCGAGCGGGCCCACGAAGACTCCCTACGATCCCACGAAGGGGTACTCGGACTACTTCCTGGCATACGCGCACGATTTCACCGGCGATTCGTGGCCCGACATCCTCGTGTATGGCCTGCCGGGCGAGGCGGCCCACGTGTTCGTGAATCCTCAGGGCAAGGCCGGCCACTGGGAGAAGCACGCGATCTTCGACGTGGCCGATGGCGAATCGCCTGACCTCGAGGACATGAACGGCGACGGACGGCCCGAACTCCTCGTGCACTCACGCGGCCAGCTGGGATTCGCCGAGATCGATTGGTCGCAGCCGCTCGCGAAGGCCCGGTTTCGCCCCGTCACGCCAAAGTCGCCCGAGAACGACAAGAAGTATTTTCGCTATACGCACGGCTACGGCGCGGGTGACGTGAATGGCGACGGCCGCCCGGACCTGCTCACGAAGGACGGCTGGTTCGAGCAGCCAGCCGACATCTCGAAGGACACGATTTGGCCGTTCCATCCTGGTCCGTTCGGGCTCCCCGACGCGCCGCGTGGCGGTGCCCACATGGAAGCGTACGACGTCAACGGTGACGGCCGCGCCGACGTGGTCACGAGCTACGATGGCCATGGCTACGGGCTCGGCTGGTTCGAGCAGAACGCCGACGGCACGTTCACCGAGCACCGGATCATGGGCTCAACGCCGGAGGACAACACCCAGGGGGTCGCGTTCAGCCAGCTGCACGCGCTGCGGCTCGTGGACATGAATGGCGACGGCCTCCGCGACATCGTCACGGGCAAGCGCCGCTGGGCGCACGGCATCAACGGCGATGTGGAGCCGAATGCCCCGCCCGTGCTCTATTGGTTCGAACTCGTCCGCGACGGGAAGGGCGGGGCCACCTTCGTGGCGCATAAGATCGACGACGACAGCGGCGTGGGCACGCAGGTGACCGTGGGACACCTCGACGCGGACGGCAAGCCCGACGTGATCGTCGCCAACAAGCGGGGCGTGTTCGCGTTCAGGCAGGAATGACCGGCACGCTCGCGTGAAGCGTGTCCGGATGCGATTCAGCAATCCATTCAGGATCTTTTTTCTTCGGAGCCTCTCATGCGATCCGCCATCCTTCTGCTCGCCTGTTGCACCGTCACGGCCGCTGCCGCGGATCCCTGGCTCGTGATCGAAGGGGGTGAGGGGCCCGGGAAGGGCAAGCATGTCGTGCTCGTGAGCGGCGACGAGGAGTACCGCAGCGAGGAGG
>JBMLMS010000039.1:0-2514 GCA_049243925.1 Pirellulales bacterium | reverse complement strand
CCGGCCTCTGGGCGCTCCTGGCAACGGTCGGAGTGATCGGCTGTCAGGCGGCGCTTCTCGCGCCGAGCGTGATCGGCACGATCCCCGAAACGGTGCCACCCGCGCGGCTCTCACAGGCCAATGGTGTGTTCGCACTCGTCACGCTCGCGGCCACGCTCGCGGGCATGGCGGGTGGCAACTGGCTCGCCGATAGCACCGTCGTGCCGGATCCCGGCGTGCTGCAATCGGCTCCGCTCTGGACGCACTCGCTCCTGCCGGCAGCGGTGCTTGTGGGGCTCGCCGTCGCTGGGTGGCTTGCGGCGCTCGCGCTCGTGCGCCGCCCGGCGGCCGATCCCGCGGCCGCAACCCCGTGGAACGCGCTCGGCCGCACGTGGCGTGATCTCGCAGACCTCGCCGCCCATCGTGAGCTCGCGGCTGCCGCCGCGGGGATCGTCTTCTTCTGGGCCCTCGGGGCCGTGGCGCAGCTCAACGTCGATCAATATGCCACCGAGGCGGGCGCCACGGCGCAGGGGCAGATCGTGCCCCTTTTGGTGGCGCTCGTCGCCGGCATCGGGCTCGGCAGCCTGGTGGCCGGCCGCGTGTCGACGCGGGGCGTCAACCTCGGCCTCGTGCCTGCCGGGGCGCTCGTCATGGCGGTGGCGTCGGTGGCGCTCGCCTGCGGGCCGGCCACGATCTTCGGCGTCGATTCGCCGGGAGCGTGGTGGTTTGCCGTGCTCGCGCTGTTTGGCCTCGGGCTCGGGGCAGGCATCTTCGACGTGCCGCTCGAGGCGTATTTTCAGGAGCAGAGCCCGCCCGCGCGGCGCGGTGCGCTGTTGGCCGCCACGAACCTCCTCACGTTTGCCGGAATGTTCGCCGCGTCGCTCCTCTACGGCCTGGTGCGGTCGCCGGTGGGGGCGCCGGCAGCCCCCCTGCTCTCGGCCCGGTCGATCTTCGGGCTCTTCGGCCTGCTCGCGGTCGGCGCCGCAGCCGTGGCGATCTACGCCGCTCCGCGGGCCTCGCTCAAGCTGCTCGTGTCGGCGATCGTGAATTTCTTCTATCGGTTTCGCATCCGCAACGAGCAGGCCGTGCCGGCGACGGGCCCGGTGGTCGTGGTCGCCAACCACCTTTCGTGGCTCGACGGCTTCCTGCTGCCGCTGGCCGTCCCCCGCCCCGTCCGCATGGTGGTGTATGGCCCGAACATCCGCGGGAAATTCCTGCGGATGCTCGCCGACCAATGGCGGTTTATCCTCTTCGATCCGCGGCCGAAGTCGATCGGCCAGGCCCTCAAGACGATCCAGAAGGGCCTCGCCGATGGCGATGCGATCGGCATCTTCTGCGAGGGGGGCATTTCACGCACCGGCCAGATCCTCGGCTTCAAGCGCGGCCTCGAATGGCTGCTCGAGCGGGTCGAGGCCCCGATCCTGCCCGTGCACATCGACGGCCTGTGGGGCAGCCTGCTCTCCTTCTCAGAAGGCCGCTATTTCACGAAGCGGCCCCGCGGCTTCCGCCGCCCGCTCACGCTTCGCTTCGGCACGCCGCTGCCCGTGGGTGCGCATCCCGACGAGGCCCGCCGGGCGCTCCAGGAACTCACCGCCGCGAGCGTGCGGTCGCGCATGCTCGCCGCACGGGCGACGCCTCCGCGTGGAGTCAGCCCCGGCGACTGGGCCGCCCATGCCGCCACGGCCGAAGCTTTCGACGGCGCCTGTCTCGTGCGCCGCGATGATCGGCTCGTCGCCTCGCTCGCCCCCGGCGACCCGCTCCACGACTCGCTCGGCACCCACGCGGGGCGGCTCCTCGGCATCGACGCGCGCCTGATCGACGCGTCGAGCCCGGCCGACGAGATCGCCGTGGCGCTCGCGGCCTCGAAGGCGACGATCTGGCTTGCGCGGATCGAGCAGGTCGAGGCCGTCGCGTCCGCCCCGGAGGTCGGCTCGGGCCTGGCTGCGCACCTGGCCGCAGTCGTGATGCCGATCGCCTCGTCCGCCGACCTGCCGCGGGCCCGCGCGGCAGCCGATCGCTTCAAGGCCGCCAGCGGCATCGAGCCCGTCGTGGCCTATGCCCCGCCGGAGGCCGCCGGCCTCGTGGCCATGAACACGCCCCCGGCTCGGATCGAATGGAATCACGAAACGATCTCGAAGCCCGACACCGTGGGCCGCGTGATCAACGGCGTGGTGGTCTGGCCGGAGGCCACCGACCGCGCGCGGCTCGGGCTGCCGGCCCTGCCTGCGGCCCCTGCCCTCGGCGAATCGCCGCAGACGCTCGCGATCGGGGCCACCTTTGCCGGCGGCACCGGCAACGCCCCGCGGGCCGTGCTCCTCGCGGAGGCCTTCGACATCGACGGCGACGGCTTCCTCGTGCCGCGGCGGGCCTGACTGCCGGCCGGGTTCCCCGCGCATCCCCGGCATTTTCCGAGAAACCATTGGTCGCGGGCCGCAGCTTCGGTATCCTTCGAAACAGTTGCACCCGTAGCTCAATTGGATAGAGCATCGGTCTACGGAACCGAAGGTTGAAGGTTCGAGCCCTTCCGGGTGTATT
>JBMLMS010000038.1:0-3724 GCA_049243925.1 Pirellulales bacterium | reverse complement strand
AAGTAGGCCTTGCCCGGCCACGGCCCTTCGGCGAGGAACACGCCGTTGTATTCGAGCAGCGAGCCCTTCCGGAAATGGAGCTGGGCGATCGAGCGGTTGTAATCGACGAGCGACCGGGCGTAGGAGCTCTCGGCCTCGGCCCGGCGGCGCTGGGCGTCGAGGAGCTGGTCGAGCGTCACGGTGCCGGCATCATATGCTGCCTGCACCGCCTCCACCTGCCGCTCGGCGGCGACCCGCCGATTGAAGTTCGTCTGGGCGAGCGCGAAGTTCGTGTCGACGTTTCGCACCGCCTCCACCAGAGCGTGCGAGGCCTCCAGCTCTTCGTCCTGCAGACGAGCTCTCTCGCGAGCCAGCTGCAGCTGCTGGTTGCGGACGGTCGCGAGTTCACGCCGAAAGCCGATCGGCATCAGGAACTGGGCCTGGGCCTGCCACTCCTGGAACTGTCCGCTCATGAGTGTCGAGTAGGCATTCGTGTCTTGGAACGTGACGGCGTTGGGGTTCACTGCCGTCGGCGTGCTCGTGGGATACGCCCCACCGCCGAACAGATCCTCACCGACGCCGAGGAACCGCCACCGGCCGCCCACGTCGAGCCGCGGCAGAAGTAGGTTCTTGGCGGCCGTGAGTTCGAGCTCCTTCTGCTTGATGATCCACTTCTGGCGGCGGAGCTCCGCCGACCGCGACAGCGCCTCCACGAGCGACTGCTGCCAGTCGAAGGCGATGCGGGCCGTCGTCGGCTCGTCGGACGGCCGGATGAGCCGCCCGTCGCTCGCCGAGATGCCCATCATGTAGCGGAGGCGATTTTCGCAGCGATAGACGTCGGTGAGGGCCTGCTCCACTTCGCTGCGGAAAAAGAAATACTGCTCGCGGGCCTGGGCCTCTTTGTCGGCTTCGCCGCCCCGCGACTGCTCCACGTAGAGCGCGTGAACTTTCCGCCACGCTTCGAGCGCGCTGTCGCGGCCGACCTTGCGGGCCTCGAGATTCCGGTAGGCGAAATACAGCTCCCAGTACGACTGCTCGGTGTCGCTGACGAGATTTCGCACGCCGGCCTCGAAGTCGGCGAGCGAGATGTCGGCGTTGATTCGGGCGAGGAGCACACCGCGGAAGTTCGGCCGGCCGAACGTGTTCTCAAAGGTGTCGGGGCCGGCGATCCGGTTGTACGTCACGCCGGCGCCCTGCAAGAGCGGCTGGCTGAACGTGAAGTCGTAGCTCGTGGTCCAGAGCGACGGTACGTCACGAAACAGATTGTTCGTGGCGTCGAGCTGGGCGGTGTTCGAGAAGCCGAACTGGGCACCGGTGGCGGTCCGCTTCGAGACCCCGGCCGTCGTGATGCCCTGATTCGTGCGCAGGACCGGCACGAAGAGAATCGTCTGGAAGAGCGGGTCGACGTTCTGCGGCCGCATGCCGTTCTGCCAGGTCGAGCTCGCCGAGAGCTGGGCGTCGAACGCGGCAAGCGCGCTCTCCACGCCGCGGAAGGGATCGGTCTCGGTGATCGCGGGGTCGTAGATGCTCGGCGTGCCCGCCGGCGCCGTGAGCAGCGACACGGGTGGTTCGCCCGTCTGGGGCCGTGGGCCTCCGAAGCTTCCGAACCGACCGCCGAGGTTGCGGAGCACCTTGCCGTTTTCGAGCGCCGTGCGGATCGCCTCTTCGAGCGAGAGTTCCCAGATCTGGTCGAACTTCGCGTTCGAGAGCATCATCGGCTCGTGCGTGCCGGCCGCCTCGTCGAGCGGCTGCTGCTCGGTGTCGGGGTATTCGAGCTTCTGGATCGCCCCGACGTAGTGCGAGAGGTCGCCGTCTTCGAAGAAGTAAAACGGCTGCCGCGGCGCACACCCACCCGCGAGGAGCGAGACGCTCGTCAGGATCGCCCAGATTGTGCGGGCCGGCTTGTTCACGGGGGGGCTCGTTCAAGGTGCGGTCAAAATGCCGCCGCTGCGCCCGGAGGGATAACGCCGCCGAATGGCAGCGTCTCCCGACATGGGGCCCCCCGACTCCATGTCCGCTTCGTGCACCCAGGCGCAGCGACAGCGAAGGTGGTATCGGCCGCTCTAGGCCGCAAACTTGGGGCAATCGTTACAGTCGGTCGCTCAGCGACGAGACTGGGCAATCTGGGAAGGCCAGCGACTCGAGCGAGTCTCACGGAATTCACCAGCCGTCGACGTCACGAACCGTGCCGCGGCACCGGGCACCGATTCGACGAACGCCAGCCCCGCCTCGGGTCCGAGCACGCTGGCCGCGGTGGCCACGGCATCGGCCGTCGTGCAATCGGTGGCGATCACCGTCACGGCCGCCGGCCCTGTCACTCCGAGGCCGGTTCGGGGATCGACGATGTGGCTGTACCGCACGCCGTCGATCTCGACGGCCTGAAACGCGTCGCCCGACGTGGTCACCGCTGCATTGACGAGTGCCAGCGTCATCCGGTCACCATCATCTCTGTCTCCGAATGCCGCCACGTCGATCATCCACGCCGACGCCCCGGGCGGTGGCCCCGACACGGCGATGTCGCCCGAGGCATCGATCATCGCCGCCGTGATGCCTTGCCCGGCCAGCACGCCCATGCCGCGATCGATCGCATAGCCCATGCCGATGCCCCCGAGGTCGAGCCGCATCGCCGGAGCGAGAAGCATCGCTATCTTGCGATCCTCGTCGAGTTCGAGGGTCTTCGCGCCGACGGCCTGCCGCGCCGCAGCGAGCCTATCGGCCCGGGGCATCGCGCCAGATCGACGGGCCTGCCGCCACAGCGTGGTGAGCGGCCCGACGGTCGGATCAAAGGCACCCGCAGTCTTGTCGCGCCAGGCCACGGCCTCACG
The DNA here is from genome assembly GCA_049243925.1 of Pirellulales bacterium. GTDB lineage: Bacteria > Planctomycetota > Planctomycetia > Pirellulales > UBA1268 > RGVT01. The sequence goes on along the minus strand of JBMLMS010000038.1, from coordinate 920 downwards.
GAGCACCCGCCACAGGTCTTCGCTCAGCGGCACGGGCGTCTGCGTCGGTGCCGCGGCGGAGAGCAGCGACACCTCGCTCTCTGGATCATAGTCAGAGAGGATTCCTTCGAGCCGCTCGATCTCGGCAAACGCCGCAGCGATCGCCCGGCGGCCCACTGCATCGCTCTCGGCATACATGGTGATCGTCCAGGGCACGCCCATCAGCCGGCGGGTCTCGCGACACCGCGTCGGCGGGCTCGCCGTGCCCGGCCCGGAATGCCGGCAGCCTGCCGCGACTGTCAGCACCGAGGCTGCCAGCAAGACGACGGTCGGATACACTGTGAGGATCATGTCGGAACAGCCTGCTCAGCCCGCCGTGACGATCACCTTCGATTGCACGCCCTTGCGCGGCGTGCCCCGGTTCGACGTGCCGCTCGACGCCTCGCCGGCGTTTCGGATGCGGCTCGAACGGATGCAACGGGCTGTCGCCCGCCACGGTACGCGCAACACCTATTATCTCACGAATTCCACCTGCACGTTTCGATTCACGAACGACCCGGCCAGTGGCTGGGTGCAGTTCGCGATCGAGGGCACGGTGATCACCGACGAGCTCGACCGCAAGACGGTGGGCAGCGACCTCGAGATCCGTCTCGAAAAAGAGACCTGCGACTGGCTCACGCAGCCGGCCGTCCAGTGGCTCACCCTCTCGGCAAAGCACGCCGTCGAAGTCGAATTCGACCGCTACATCGCGGCCGGCGACCTTTCCCGGGCCCTCGAGCGGCTCGCTCGCGAGCAAGCCGCCAGCGACGCCGCCGGCGGCTTCGTAGGCATGAACCTGTAACGTGTTGTAGGACAGGCTTCAGCCTGTCGTGCTTTCGTCAACACTCCCAATCCGGCTCGGGGTTACCCCGTACCGTCTCGCCGGACGTTCGCCTTCGCCC
>JBMLMS010000037.1:0-3294 GCA_049243925.1 Pirellulales bacterium | reverse complement strand
ACCTGCGACGGGAAGTGGGAGTCGGTGGTCATCCGCGAAAAGCCCACGAACGTGGAGCAGACGTAGAGGGCGCCCTTCGCGACGGGATTCTCGACCATGTCGGCGGCGGCGAGAAACGGAATGGCGCCCACGAAGGCGTGCCCGCTGACGCCGTTGTCGTCGGTGAACGGCTTCCATTGGCTGCCGGCCGAGCTCTCTTCGAGCGGCCGGGAGGCACCGGTCGCCAGCTGAAACACGTAGACCGGCGGCGCACCGACGATGAACATCCGCAGCGACCGTGAGCCCCACTCGCCCAAGACGTCTCCGCCCGGCCGCCCCTCGAGCGCCAGGCCGGTGGCGGCAGCGGCGCCGAACACGGCGAGTGCGTAGCGGCCCTCGCCGATGTCCTTGCAGCCGGTGAAGAACGTACCGAGGTCGGTCGGTTCGACGCTCGTCTGCCAGGCCGACTGCATCGTGGTGTCGAAGCCGGTGTTGGCCATGAGCGCACCGGCGCCGAAGGCGGCCGTGAGGCACACGAGGCTGTCGCAGGAATAGAAGTTGCGATAGTCCTCGAGCACCTTGTAGCCGAAGCGGGCGGCGCGAGGATGCTTGCTGCGGGCCCAGGGAGGCTCGTTGCGGGGGGCGAGAAGGCTGGCGCCGTCGAGCGGCGGCAGCGCATAAACCGGATCACTCGTCGGGGCCATGCGGGCCGCGAGGAGTGTCGTGATGTTTTCCGTGCTGCCCGGGGTGGCGCCGGTCTGCCAGCCACCGGTGAGCACGACGCTGCCCGGTCCCTGCCCCGTAGCCAGATCGGTGATCGACTGCGTCTCGACGATGGCGTCGATCCAGGCCCCCTGCACCGCCGGCATCACCCGCACGACGACCCGCTGACGCTGAGGCGGCCACGATTGCGCGGTCGCCGGCAGCCCGCCCGATGTCGGGCGCGCCGCAGGGGGCTCGACCCACGCCGACTCGATGAGGCCCTCGCGCGGAGGGATGGCGGCCCAGTCGGGTTCCACGACGCGGACGACCGGCCAGTCGGCGGAGACGGTGGCCACCGTCTGCCGCCACAGGACCGCGCCATTGTCGCTCTGGAGAAACATTCCGCCCGAGTCGGCGGGCGCCGGTCTGGTGAGCGGCTCTGTTGAGCCTGCCGAGACGGGCGGCTCCGCCGCGGATGCAGCCCCCGGCCCGCATTCCACCGCGCAAAAGACCGCGCATAAGACCGCGAGCACACAGCCGCACCGCCGGAGCGGTCGCCGCATCGCTGCATCGCGCAATTGGAGGCCTGTCGATGGCATAGGGGGCCGAGACTGTCCCAGCCACAGCGCGTTCGGGCAAGATGCATTTTCGCCGGGAAACCTGCGAAAAATGCCGTCCGAGCTGCCCTGCCTCAGCGGCCAGGGGCCTCGATGAACACTTCGAGCTGCTGGCCCACGAACAGGGGCGGCCGCCCCGTGGGATCGCACTCGTAGATCACCTGCAGCACGCGGGTGTCGACCCGCTCGGTGTTGTCGCCGGTGAGTGACTTCTTGGGCACCACGAACGGCTCGACGCGGACGAACGTGAGCGGATACCGTTCTTGGAGGCTGCCGCGGGGCACGGCCGACGCGGCCGATCGGCTGTCAAATCGGGCGATGTCGAACTCGTCGATATCGACGCGGACGTGGAGCCGGTCGATGTTGCCCACGACGACCAGCGCCTGGCCGGGCGGCGTGCCGACGAACTCACCAGGCCGGACGTTGACCTGCAGCACGCGGCCCGCCACGAGCGAACGAACGATGAGCCGGTCGAGATTCGTTTCGATCTTGGCCACCTCTGCCTCGGCGGTGGCCACGCCGGCCCGCGCCACGTCGCAGTCGTATTCCCACGACCCGGCCTTGAGCAGATTGAGATCCGCCTCGGTCTTTTCGAGCGCGGCCTGGGCCGCCGCCAGGGCCTCGCGGCGGGCGATCAGCTCCTGCTCCGTCGTCACCTTGCGGGCGAACGTGTCCTCGGTGCGTCGCAGGGCGTCGGTCTCACGAGCAACCACGGCCCGAGCTTCGTTGACTTGTGCCGCCACGACGGGAATTTTTTCCTGCCGCGGCTCCGCTTCGAGCCGCAGGAGTTCGCTCCTCGCCTGCGAGACCGACGCCCGCTTCACGGCCAGATCGCCGCGTAGTTCTCGGTCGTCGAGTCGAAAGAGCGGCGTGCCTGGCTGCACTTCGTCATCGACCTTCACGAGCACTTCGACCACGACGCCCGGCAGCGAGGAGCCGACGGCGATGTTTTCCGTCTGGGCCTCGACGACCCCGGCCGCGGCGACCGAATCGGGAAAGGGATTGCGGGCCGGCGCGATTGGCGGTGAGGGATTGCCCACCACGACGCGATTCTTCCAGACGAACCAGCCCGCGAAGCCGAGCAGCCCGAGGGCCACGAGCGGCAGCACCACCTGGGTGACGAAGTCAGCGGCCGTGCGCCGCCGCTTGAGCCGGCGGGGCGCCGGGGAAGCGGGAGCGGATGCATCGGGATGTGCCGTGGCCATGGCGGGTATCGTAAGGGAAAACAGGTGCAAACAGGGACGAGTAAAAGGGACGGGAGCGATTTTCACCGCGAAAATCGCTCCCGTCTCTCTCCTCAGGCGGGCGCGGTGTGGGGCCCCGCCGCGACCGACTCGATGCGGCCGTCTTCCATCGAAGCGATCCGGTCGGCGAACGAATACACCCGCGAGTCGTGGGTGACGACGATCACCGCGCGGTCGGGCTGCACCGCGATCCGCTGGATCAGCTCCATCGTGATCCGGCCGTTTTCGGCATCGAGTGCGCTCGTGGGCTCGTCGCAGACGAGCAGCCGCGGCTCGTGCACGAGCGCCCGTGCGATCGCCACTCGCTGCTGCTGGCCGCCAGAAAGCTCGGTGGGGAGATTCGTGAGCCGGTCGCCGAGGCCGAGCTTGTCGAGCACGTCACTGGCCGCCTCGACGGCTGCGGCCCGGCCCCAGCCCGCGATCAGGAGCGGCACGGCGGCATTCTCGGCCGCCGTGAGCGCCGGCAGCAGGTTGTAGGCCTGGAACACGAAGCCGACGTTGTCACGGCGAAAGCGAACCTTGCGGCCGTTCGACATTGTGGCGAGATCATTGCCGAGCACGACGACCTCGCCGTCGGTCGGCTCGAGCGTGCCGGCGATGATCGACACGAGTGTCGTCTTGCCGCAGCCGCTGGGCCCGACGAGCATCAGGAGTTCGCCGTAGGGAACATCGAGATCGACCCCGCGCAGCGCCCGCGTGAGCGAGTCACCCGTGCCGAAGTCTTTCGTGACGCCGCGGCAGTGCACGGCGAG
>JBMLMS010000036.1:0-2284 GCA_049243925.1 Pirellulales bacterium | reverse complement strand
ACGTCATGCCTGGTGGCAACGTCGCCAGCCAGTCGGCCAGGGCGCCTGCGTTGAGCGTGAAGTTGGCCCGCCACGTGGCCGGCTTGAAGCCTTCACGTCGGGCGTTGAACGCCGCATGACGGGCGCCGACGCGGCAGGACGGTGGGAACCACGACCAATATCGGAAGGCGGAGGACAGGATGCCATCGGGGTCGTGCTTCGACTGAAACCCGCTTTCGTTGACGGGGGTGGCCAGGTGACCATAATTCATGTGTCCGAAGCCTCGCCCCGCCCAATACGGCCTGACCCCGGCCGCACCAAGGAGGATTCCCGTGAGCATCGCAGCCAACTCGGCAGCCCAGACCGCGGTTCCGAACTTCGTCGAGCTCGACGATCCCGATGTGTGGGCCGCGATCGCCGCGGAGCAGACCCGCCAGGCCGAAGGCCTGGAGATGATCGCCAGCGAAAACTTCACCAGCCCCGCCGTGATGCAGGCGGTTGGGGGCGTGCTCACCAACAAATACGCCGAGGGCTACCCGGGCCACCGCTACTACGGCGGCTGCGAATTCGTCGACAAGGTCGAGGACCTCGCCCGCGAGCGGCTCAAGAAACTCTTCGGGGCCGAGCATGTCAACGTGCAGCCCCACTCCGGTAGTCAGGCCAACGCCGCCGTCTACATGACGGCCATCCAAACCGGTGACACGGTGCTGGCCTTCGACCTGGCCCACGGCGGCCACCTCACGCACGGCATGAAGCTCAACGCTTCGGGAGTGCTCTATCGCTTCGTGCACTACGGCGTGCGGCGCGACACTAACCTGCTCGACTTCGACCAGGTGGCGAGCCTCGCGCGAGAGCACAAGCCGAAGCTGATCGTGGCCGGGGCGAGCGCTTATCCGCGTGAGATTCCGCACGGGAAGTTCGCCGAGATCGCCCGCGAGGTGGGGGCGAAGCTGATGGTCGACATGGCCCACTACGCCGGCCTCGTCGCCGCCGGCATCCACGACAACCCGGTGCCTGTTGCCGACTTCGTGACGAGCACCACGCACAAGACCCTCCGCGGACCCCGCGGCGGGATCGCGATGTGCCGCGAGGCCCACGCCAAGGACCTCGACCGGTCGGTGTTTCCCGGCCAGCAGGGCGGCCCGCTGATGCACGTGATCGCGGGCAAGGCCGTGGCCTTCGGTGAGGCGCTGCGGCCCGAGTTCAAGACGTATGCCAAGCAGGTCGTGGCGAATGCCAAGGTGCTCGCCGAGGCGCTCGCCTCAGGGGGCGTGAAGCTCGTGAGTGGCGGCACCGACAACCATCTGATGCTCGTGGACGTCACGCCCCTGGGTATCGGCGGCAAGATCGCCGAGCAGACGCTCGATCGTTGCGGGATCACCTGCAACAAGAACATGATCCCCTACGACGAGCGGAAGCCGATGGATCCTTCCGGCATCCGCCTCGGCACGCCGGCGCTCACGACCCGCGGCATGGGCGGCGACGAGATGAAGCGGATCGCCCAGTGGATCTTGCGGGCGCTCAGGCACACCGCCGATGCCGGTGTGGTGGAGACCACCCGCCGCGAGGTGGCTGAGCTCGCTGAACAGTTTCCCGTGCCGGCCGCGCGGCTCCAGGCCGGCGCCGAAGCGGTGGCCTGACCCGGGCGTGGGCCGCGGAGCCGCGAAGGGAAGATGATTCGATGATCGTCACGACCGGCAAAGAGGTGGTAGGGTGGCCGATCGCCGTGTACCTCGGCATCGTACGGGGCATCGTCGTGCGGCACGACATGACGGAGTTCGCCGCAGGCCGGGCCCAGGTCACCTGCCCTGCTGCTTCACGGTCTCGCGGATCGACACGCCGTCGAGCAGGACGTCGGTGAGCACGGCTTTGCCGTCGAGAAGCCGGATCTCGGCCACGGGAGGTTTGTCGCCGCGGAGTCGCTCGGCGAAGAGCCTGTCGGCGTTGGGGGCAAGTCGCTCGTTGAGATAGAAGCGGTCGAGGGGCCACCGGATCATGACGGTCTTCACGCCGTTGCGTTCCTCCGAAAGCCGCGCGGCGAGTCGGATCACGGTTGGCCCGGACACGGGCTCGAGCGCGAGCGACGCGATCCGTGAGAGGCCGTGCTCATCCGCGACGAGCGTGGCCCACACCGGCACCGTGATCCCTTCGGGCATGCCGGAGGGGGCCGGTCTCTCGATCTCGGCGGGCCGCACCGCAAGGAAGCGGCCACGGAAGGGATCGTAGGGATCGGGGGCGGCGCACTCGAGCCTGACCGCCGCGCCCTGGGCGATGGGCGCCATCATGGCGCGCAGCATCTTGGGCG
>JBMLMS010000035.1:0-1168 GCA_049243925.1 Pirellulales bacterium | reverse complement strand
GCCGGCGGGCGGCTTGAACGGCGGGATCTCGTGGCCGCGTTTCGCGAGGGCGAGGAACGCCGCCAGATCCTCGGCGCGGGCCTCGGGAAAGGCCTTCCAGAAGCTGGGCTCTCCGAGCGGAAACGTCCGCGGGAAGCCGGAGATCGTCTCGATGTGCACCGTCACGCCAGGGCAGTGCTTCTCGAAGCAGGCGAAGAAGGCGCCGAGGTCCGTGCAGCCTTCGCCCAGCGCCGTCCACTGCGTCGTGACGCCCGTGGGCGTCTCCCACACCATCGTGTCGCGCAGGCTCGTCGTGAGCACGTGGGGAGCGAGCCGCTCGAGGGCCACGAGCGGATCTTCGAGCGCCCAGCAGGCGTTGCCCGAGTCGAAATTTACGCCCACGAAGTCCGGCCCCGCCGCCTCCACAAGCCCGAGCAGTTCCCGCGACTGCATGTCGCCGGCGTGGTTCTCGACCGCGATCTTCACGCCGGCGTCGATCGCCCGCGTGCGGGCAGCTTTCAGCACGGCCACGGTGTCGGCGATCCGGGCCTCGATGCCGCCGGGAGTGAGTCGGTCGGCCTGGTTGCCGAGGATCACGCGAAACGCCTTCGAGCCGAGCGCCCGAGCCATGCGGATGCCGAGCGCGAGATGCTCCTCCGCAGTGCCCCAGTCGGGTTTGAACGTCTGCGACGTGGGGCAGATGCTCCACGAGCCGAGCTCGATCGCCACGCCCTTGTCGGCCGCGTACCGCCGGATCTCCCCGAGCGCCGCATCCTCGACGCGGCCCTGAAACGGGCCGAAGTCGGTGATGAACACCGAGTCGCACTCCAGGGCGACGGCGTGATCGACGAGTTGCCGGGCATCGAGCCCGAGGGCACGGATCGCGAAGTTGTCGAAGCCGAGCTTGATACCCCGGCGCGGGCCGTCGCGGGCCACGGCCGGCAGGGCCGCTGCGCCGGCGACCAGGGCGAGCCACCCGCGCCTCGTACATGTCGATGCGGACGGATCGATCATGTCAGGGTTTCCGCTGCTCGAGCCGGTAGAGCGCCTCGTCGGTGCGCAGATAGAGCGCCCGGCCGACCGCGGCGGGCGTCGCGAAAATCTGGCCGTCGAGCTGATTGGTGGCCAGAAGCTCGAACGTCCGCCCAGGCTTGATCACGAACGTGGCTCCGTCGCGATTGCCCACGTA
>JBMLMS010000034.1:0-3217 GCA_049243925.1 Pirellulales bacterium | reverse complement strand
GAAAACGCACCGCCACCCATGCCGCCCATTCCACCGCCCATGCCGCCACCCATGCCACCCATACCGCCGCCCATGCCGCCACCGCCCATCGCCTGGGCGCCGCCGCCGATGCCACCTGCACCAAACCCGGCGCCGCCACCGCCGCCACCACCCATGCCCATCATCTGGGCGAGCACCGGCACGCCGGCGAACGCCGCAGGCAGCCGCAGCGTGAGCGGCTTCTGCGACCGATTCGTGACGATGATCTGGGCCGAGCGAGAGTCGTTCGGCACATAGCGCACCGTGACGAGCCCGGCAGCTTCGGCCTCGAGCACGTCGTGCACCGTGGCAGACGACGAGGCGAGCGACCGGGCAACCGGCTCGCGGGCCGTGCCTGAAACGGCCGCTCCTGCAACCACCAGCGCGGCAACGAAAGCGGCAAGCCGCGTGGGAATCGACATGGCAGGGCATCCTCCGGGAACTGGGGTCGGCCTACCCCATGAGTATGCCTTCGGCATTCGACCCCACGAAATCCGCCCTCTGGGCCGGATGTGCGGGTTGTGCCGATCCCCCGGCTGCAGGACAGGCTTCAGCCCGCCGTGACTCAGCCCAGGGCATCCACTCGGCTTACGCCTCGGGCTTCCTCGCCCGCGCTATCTGCGGTTGACGGAGACAGGCTGAAGCCTGTCCTACGAGGTCATGACGAACGCTCAGCGCTTGCTGAACTGCGTGCCGCGACGGGCGCCGCGGAGGCCGTACTTCTTGCGTTCCTTCATGCGGCCGTCGCGCGTGAGCAACTTGCCGTGGCGCAGCGGCTCGGCCAGCTCCGCGTCGAAGGCCTTGAGCGCCCGCGCGATGCCGAGGCGGCAGGCGCCGGCCTGGCCCGACGGCCCGCCGCCGTCCACCGTGATGTCGATGTTCACAGCCGACTGCTTGCCCACGAGCTCGAGCGCACCCGACACGAGCACGCGATCCTTCACGGCCGGGAAGTAGGCGCCCAGCTCACGGCCGTTGATCGAGATCTTGCCCGCTCCACTGCGAAGCCGCACGCGGGCGACGGCCGTCTTGCGGCGGCCCGTGGCGAGAATGTCGGTAGTGCGGACTGATTTTGCGGTCTGCTCGGCGGCCATCATCTCTTCCTTCGCTTGAATTCCGTGAATGATCGTGAATTACTTCGCACCGACTTCGAGCGTCTCAGGCTGCTGGGCCTGGTGCGGGTGCTCGGTGCCGGCGTAGACCTTGAGTTTGTCGAGCATCGCGCGGCCGAGTTTGGTCTTCGGCAGCATGCGGCGGACGGCCTCTTCGAGAATCAGCTCGGGGCGACGATTGAGGCGGTGCTCGGCCGTCTCCGACTTGAGGCCTTGATAGCCCGTATACCAGCGGTATTCCTTCTGCTGCCACTTCTTGCCGGTGAACTGCACCTTTTCGGCGTTGATCACCACGACGAAGTCGCCGGTGTCGACATGGGGAGTGTAGGTGGGGCGGTGCTTGCCCATCAGCAGCATCGCGATGTCGCTCGCCAGCCGTCCGACGATCTTCTCGTTGGCGTCGACCAGCCACCAGCGCTGCTCGACCTCGCCCGGCTTTGCCATGAATGTCTTCATCGATCTCGTACCTGTCCTGACTGCGGATGATGCGGCCCGGCCGCGATTCTCGGAGAGCCCCGGATGCTACCAATGCCCCGACACCCCGGCAAGCGGCCGCGACGCCACGCGGCGAAGACCGAAAACGCCCCTTTCGGCGGCGGAAACCCGGCAGCCGGCCGCGGTGTTGCCAGCCTCGGTGCCGCGGATCACACTGGCCGCCGACCCGCGGCTTTCCCGCTGTTCGTTCCTCCTGCCACAGGCTGTGCCGCCATGAAGGTTGCCGTCGCGAAAGAGACATTCCCGGGGGAGCGGCGTGTGGCCCTCGTGCCGGCCGCCATCGCACCCTTGAAGAAGGCCTGTGGCACGCTGCCGGGCGGGATTGAGATTCTCGTCGAGAGCGGCGCGGGCGTTGCCGCCGGCTTCTCCGACGACACCTACCGCGCAGCCGGCGCCGAGATCGTGTCGCGCGATGCCGTGTTTGCCGCCGACTGCGTGCTCGCGATTCGCACGGCCGGCGCCTGCGGCGACTCGTGGTGCGCCGACCGCGACCGCATCCGTCCCGGCCTCGTGATCATCGGCCTCTGCGACCCGCTCTCCACGCCCGACGCCTGCCGCGAGGCGGCCGAGAAGGGCGCGACGCTCTTCTCGCTCGAGCTCGTGCCGCGGATCACGCGGGCTCAGAGTATGGACGTGCTCTCGAGCCAGGCCAACATCGCCGGCTACCGGGCCGTGCTCGTGGCGGCCACCGCCCTGCCCCGCATCCTGCCGATGATGACCACCGCCGCCGGCACCGTCACGCCGGCCAAGGCGTTGATCCTGGGCGCCGGCGTGGCCGGCCTCCAGGCGATCGCCACGGCCAAGCGGCTTGGCGCTCAGGTGAGCGCCTACGACGTGCGGCCCGCCGTGAAGGAGCAGGTGCAGAGCCTCGGAGCGAAGTTCGTGGAGCTGCCGCTGGAGACGGGCACGAGCGAAGCGGCCGGTGGCTACGCCAAGGCGATGGGCGAAGACTTTTACGCCAAGCAGCGGGAACTGCTCGGCAAGGTCGTGGCCGACAGCGACATCGTAATTTGCACGGCGCTGATTCCGGGCCAGAAGGCCCCGGTGCTCGTGACTCGCGAGATGGTGGCGCGGATGCGGCCGGGCAGCGTGATCGTGGACATGGCGGCCGAACGCGGCGGTAATTGCGAGGGCTCGGCTCCCGACGACACCGTGATCCTCGACGGCGTCACGATCCTCGGGCCCACGAACCTCGCCGCCGAGGTGCCGTTTCACACGAGCCAGCTCTTCGCCAAAAACGTGGCCACGTTTCTCGGTCATCTCGCCAAGTGCGGCTTTCCCGACGTGTCGGCCGACGACGAGATCTACCGCGACACGCTCGTGGCGAAAGGCGGGCAGCTCGTGCATCCGAAGGTCCGCGAACGGGCCGGCCTGCCCCCGCTCGAACCGGCGCCCGCCGCCTAGCCAACACCCCACAACTGCCCTCGTCCACTCGTCCGCGGAGTCTTCCCGATGCCGACGCTCCTTCTTTCCACGCTCTTCGCCGACGCCGTCCTGCCCGAGGATCCAGCCTCGCGGTTCATCCGGCTGCTCACCGTATTTCTGCTCGCGATGTGGGTGGGCTTCGAGGTGATCATGAAGGTGCCGCAGCGGCT
>JBMLMS010000033.1:0-1471 GCA_049243925.1 Pirellulales bacterium | reverse complement strand
AGGGCGGAGGCGAACGTCCGGCGAGACGGTACGGGGTAACCCCGAGCCGGCGCCCTGCGAGAGCACCAGGCCCGGAGGGCCGGGTCAACACCAGCCGACGGAGGTCGGCCAAGGGAAGTTCGGCAGGATGCCGAGACTTCCCGTGAACCTAATACACGCCGACCGTTGTCGTCGCGGCCAGGGCGCGGAAGGGGCGGACGCCGCTGATGCCGTCCCACGGGTACTTGGCGTAGGGCAGCTCACGCTCGCCTTCGTCGCGTTCGAGGAAGCCGGGGATGAACGTCTCCTTCGTGAGCGTGGTGAGGCGGACACGGCCGGTGCCGCCGTAGGGGACGAGCTCGTCGGGTTTGTCGAAGTCGACGACCTCGATTACGGCGCGGGGCTGCGGGGCGTAGTAGGCGATCGTGTAGCCGTCGGCGGGCACGACGGGCCGGCTCGCAGCCAGACCCATGAGCGTGTTGCCGTAGGTGGGCGTCATGTAGGCGCCGTCGAGCAGCTCTTCGACGGCGAAACGGGTCCACTGTGGTGTGAACTCGGTGCCGCCGGAGAAGATGCCGGTGATGCCCGCCTTGCGGATCGTGGTGCCCTTGTTCTCGAGCGCGAGGGCGAGCGCTTCGAGGAGCTTCGGCGTCGTGAACATGCAGCGGACGTCGTGGCCGGCCTCGAGAATGGTGATCGCCTGGTCGATGCAGTGCTGCTTGTAGGCTTCGAGATGCTCCATCCAGCCCTTCTGGATGAGCTTGATCACCCACCGGGGATCGAGATCGACGCAGAAGCAGATGCCGCCGCGATACTGCGCGAGATGCTCGATCGAAAGCCGCAGCCGGCGTGGGCCGGAGGGGCCGAGCATCAGCCAGTTGGCACCCTTGGGAAAATACTCCTCGGGGAGCGTGTCGCTGAACATCTCGTAGTCGGTGCGGAAGTCGCGGGAGTTGTACCTCGACTTCGGGGTTCCGGTGGTGCCGCCCGTCTCGAACACGTAGCACGGCTGGTCGGCGAGCCCCTTCGGCACCCAGCGGCGCACCGGGCCGCCCCGCAGCCACTCGTCTTCGAACGGCGGAAATTTCTTGAGATCGGCATAGCACTTCACGTCGGTGAGCGGGTTGAACGGCAGCTTCGTGGCGTAGTCGAGCCAAAACGGGCAGCCGGTGGAGGGATGGAAGTGCCAGGCCATCATCTCGACGGTGTGGGCATCGAGGGCGGCGCGGGCCGTCGCTATGGCGGCGTCGCTCGCGACGTCGAAGACTGGGGGCTGGGCGGGGGTGGCTGTGGCCATGGAATTCAACCGTTCGTGGGCGGGTTGCTCTGGGGCAGGGGTGCGCCGAGTTGGGCGAAGAGCTGGAGGACGCCGTTGAAGTGGGCGAGCCGGGGGCCGTAGCGATCGATGAACTCCCCGAGGGCGTATTCGCTGTCGGCGAAGTCGTCGGCGTTCTCGGCGGCGTCGCGGGCGATTCCCGCGAGAAACTCGGTG
>JBMLMS010000032.1:0-3802 GCA_049243925.1 Pirellulales bacterium | reverse complement strand
GGATGGGCGCAGTGAACGTCCGGCGACGGGATATGGGGAGCCCGAAGCCGGCGCGTGCGAGGCGGGTCGAATGAGTGATCAGGCAAAGTTCCGCTGCGCCTCGCCATCTGGTCTGGCTTCAATGCCTCATGGCCCTGTACCGTCCGGCCGCTATGGGCATGACACCAATTCATTGCCGTCCCAACCTGCCATCGCAGCGAACGTTGCTCGTCGCGATTACCGTCGCCACGCTCGGTCCCGCCGTCGTCGGCTGCTCGGGCTGGCTGCCGTGGACAGCCTCCGACAAGGCGACCAAAAACGCGGAGTTGTACGGGCCTACGGCCAATCAACGGATCAAGCAGCTCGAGGCGGAAGCCAAGCAGGCCACGGCCGCGGGGAGCAGTCACAGTGTCGACTTCACGCGGAAACTCGCCGAGCAGATGCTGGCCGAGCACGACGCGCGGGTGCGGTGCGAGATCGTGGCGATCGCCGGCGACTTCGACACCGCCTCGGCGCTCGCAATCTGCAAGGGGGCGTTGCAAGATCCCGACGAGCGGGTGAGGACGCGGGCGTGCGAGGTGTGGCGGAAGCGGGGCGGGGCCGAGGCGGTGCAGCTGCTGGCCAACCGCTACCGGGCCGATCGCGAGCTGGACGTGCGCCTGCGGGCGATTCGCATGCTGGGCGAAATGGAGAACGAGGGCGCGATTCCCGTGCTGGCAGAGGCGCTCGAAGATCCCGATCCGGCCGTGCAATACCGGGCCGTCGCAGCGCTCAAACAAGTCAGCGGTCGCGACCTTGGCAACGATGTGAACGCCTGGCGCGAGTGGGCTGCCAACCCAGGTGACGTCGAGCCCTGGTCGATCGCGGAGGCCTGGCGGAAGCTGTTTTGAGCGGGCGGGCAGCCCGCCTGGCAAGACACGCAGGCTGGGAGTGCCGGACGGTCTGCTGCGACCCGCACGGGCTCCTTCCCGCCTACCGGGTTCCCGGTGGAGAAACGGCCGATACCCCACCGCAGACGCACGCCCGGCCCGCCAGCAAGACACGTTGTGTTGATGTCTCACCGCCACACTCATGATGCAGCACCGGGATCCACGCGGCGCTGTCGACGGTCGCCCCGTCGCCGCCCCGTGCTTTGGCTCGTGGTCGCGGGAAGCGTCGTGGCGACCATGCTCGTGATCCTGGCGGCCGACACCACGTCCTTCGCGGCTCCGCCGGGCCTGCCGTTTTCGGGCAAGCGGCTGTTCGACGCCTTCAACAAGAAGCCGACGCCACCGCAGGCCTTCATTCCGGCCCCGACGCCCCCGCCGGCACCGGCCGACGAAGCCCCGCGCGGCACGGGCAAGAATGCGGCGGCGGCTGTCGCGAAGCCCAAGGATTCTCCTCCATCTGCAGCCGATTCCCCGCGGCCGCCACGGATCGGCACGCTTCCTCCGCAGGCCACTCCGGCGGCCCCCGCGCGGGTGCCGACCTGGGACGAGACCATCTCCTTTGCCAAATCGCTCAAGTCATCGGCCGGTCGCGTGGCTGCGGCCGCGGTCGACCCTGCATACAAGCCTGAGCCAAAGCCTCAGCGTGCTCCGATCACGACCGCCGGGCGGGCGCCTCCGAAGGCCGCGCCATCCACTGCCGCGCCGAAGATGACGGCCGCGATGATGCGGCAGCAGGCGGCCGTGAAAGCGGCGCAGAGTCGGCAGGGCACCGGAGCGCAGCCGCCACAGACGAAACGCTTCACTCGGCTGCGTTCTTTGATCAGCCAAACGCTCGCCACCTACCAGAAGCGACCGCTCAACACAGCCAACAATACGCCCTGGGAGGTGATGCACGGGTTCATCGCGTTCGGCATTCCGACCCAGGTACGCGTCGGCGGCCCGACTGGCGATCTCGTGAATGCCATCGGCTGGATGAACATGGGGGGCCGCTGCCGGGGGCAGGTCATGCTCGCGACGGCCGGCGACCGGCTCGTGGCCCAGAAGGGCATCGGGGTGCAGGGGCACTCGGCCCAATATCTCGCGATTCTCGCCCAGTGCCGCGTGGCGTTGAATTCGCCGATCGCAGTCCAGTCGAAATCGTTCACCGTGGTCGACCTCGTCGAGGAGGAGAAGCTCTCGTGCAAGTCGAACACAGAGCTCACGTTCGCCCTGATCGGCCTGGCCCACTATCTGCCGACCGACGCCACGTGGCAGAGCCGCGACGGCAAGTCGTGGGACCTCGAAAAGCTCGTCGCCGAAGAGATCGAGCAGCCGATCCGCGGCGCCCCGTGCGGCGGCACGCATCGTCTGTTCGGCCTGGCCTACGGCTGCCAGCGGCGGCTCCGCGCCACCGGCAGCCTCACCGGCCACTACGCCCGGGCCGACAAATACGTGCGTGACTACCAGGCCTTCGCCCTCACGAAGCTGCAAAACCCGGACGGTTCATTCAGCACCGAGTGGTTCAAGTATCCCGCCGACCGGCCGGATGACATCGATCGCAAGGTGCAAACGACGGGGCATATCCTGGAATGGCTCGTCGCGTCGCTCGATCAGCAGGATCTCTATCAGCCGCGGGTGGTGGCGGCAGTCGAGTTCCTGGCCACGGCCCTTGCCCGCCAACCCTCACGGGAATGGAAGATCGGCCCCATGGGGCACGCGCTGCACGCGCTCACGATCTACCAAGAGCGGGCCTGGGGCACGATCCTGCCGGGCGGCATCGCGGCGTTTCACGGTCCGATGAAGGCCGCGCCGGAGGCAGCCCATATGGCGACACGGCCGGACGATGGCCCGGTGTTCCCGGACCAGTTGCGCGACAAGCCGCTCCGCCGCTGACCGCCGCCGCCTCGGCAGCCCCGGCATTCTTGAACGGATCGGACCCACGCCGTACGCTTGCCCGACGGGCTCGACACGTCAGCCCTGCACGCTTCCTCGCGGCCGCACCCGACGCTCGGGTGTCGATGCACCGCGCGGGATCGAGGACCGCCCATGTCAACGCCCGACCTGTCATCGCAGATGGAGCACCTGCTCGAAGCGGGCTCGCGGCTGCGCGAGACGGCTGGCGCCGACGCGCTCCTCCTGCTCGTCGATCAGCAGCTCGACTGGGGCCGGGTGCGCGAGCTGGTCGGCAGCGCGTCGATCCTTGTGGCTGCCGACGAGGAATCGCACCTCGAAGGAACCGCCGACCACGGGCTCAAGCCCGTGCTCCTGGATGTGGCCGGACTCCCCGTTCACGAGCGGCTCACGCAGGCGCTTCTCGAGTGCGTGGCCGACGAACTGATCGCGCCGGAGGCCGAGGTGGTGGCGGTGTATAGCGGGTTCGAGGCCGGCACGGCCGACTCGGTGAGCGTGCTCCGGCTCGAGGAGCATCTCGGCCAGCTCACGAGCCGCGACCTGCGCAACCTCGAGACGAAGGTGCCGCTCGAGACGCTCAAGATCGTGGTCGACCTGGCCGTGGAAATCGGCCGCGAAGGCCGCGAGGGCAAGCCCGTGGGCACGCTGTTCGTCGTCGGCGACACCCGCAAGGTCATGCAGTCGAGCCACTCGACGGGCTTCGACCCCGTGCGCGGCTACAGCCGCTCGGAGCGCAAGCTCACCGACCCGCGCGTGCGCGAAGGCATCAAGGAGATCGCGCAACTCGACGGCGCCTTCGTCGTGGGTGCCGACGGCACGGTCGAGGGAGCCGCCCGCTATATCGACGCCTCGGCCGAGAGCGTCTCGGTGGCCAAGGGCCTGGGCGCCCGCCACTGGGCCGCCGCCGCGATCACCCGCCGCACCAAGAGCGTGGCCGTGGCCGTCAGTGAAACCAACGGCACCGTCCGCATCTTCCACAACGGCGAAGTCGTGCTCCGGATCGA
>JBMLMS010000031.1:12857-20165 GCA_049243925.1 Pirellulales bacterium | reverse complement strand
AGGCTCTTGATCACCACCTCCTGCTTGCCGAGCAGGTCGTCGACGAGCAGGCAGCGGCAGTCCTGGCCCGACTCCACCACCACCACGATACCCTCGGGCGCCGCGGCGGGTGCAGCCGATCCGGCAATTCCCAGATGCGGTCCGAGCCGCAGGATCGGGGTCAGACGGCCCCGCACCTCGACCATCTCGCCCCGGCCCTGGATCGTCTTCACCGCGGCAGGCATGAACCTGAACGATTCCCGCACCGAGAGTGTGGGAACGATGTAGCGCTGATTCCCCACGCCGACGATCAGCCCCTCGATGATCGCCAGGGTAAGCGGCACCGAGAGCGTGAAGGTGGTGCCGCGGCCCTCGACCGAGGCCACCTCGACCTTGCCGCGAATCCCCTCGATGCCTCGCCGCACCACGTCCATCCCCACGCCGCGGCCGGAGAGGCCGGTAATCTGCTCGGCGGTGGAGAAGCCGGGTCGAAAGATGAGGTCGAGGATCTCGCCGCGTTCCAGCGGCTCGTCGGGCTGCACGAGACCGCGCTCGACGGCCTTGGCCCGGATGCGTTCGGCGGAGAGGCCGCGGCCGTCGTCCTCGATCTTGATGACGATGAAGCCCCCCTGATGAAAGGCGCGCAGCGTAATCGTGCCCGCGGCCGGCTTGCCGGCCGACACGCGGGCGGCGGGCGGCTCGATGCCGTGATCGGCGGAGTTGCGGATCATGTGAACGAGCGGATCGGCGAGTTCCTCCACCAGCGTGCGGTCGAGTTCCGTCTCCTCGCCTTCGAGCCGCAGGTCGATCTCCTTACCGAGTTCCACGCCCAGGTCGCGAACCAGCCGGGCCATGCGGCGAAACGTGCCGCCGATCGGCACCATCCGCAGCGACATCGCGGTGCGCTGCAGGTCGGAGGTGATCCCGCGGAGCTGTCCGAGGCAACGGCTGAGCTCGGCGCTGCCCAGCCCGCTCAACTCCGGATTCTGCACCACCATCGACTGGGCCACGACGAGCTCGCCAACAAGATCGATGAGTCCGTCGAGCTTCTGCGTATCGACCCTCACGCTGCCCGGCGCGGCCGCGGGCGTGGCAGACGTCGCCGGAGCGGCGGGGCTGGCGGCCGTTGCGGCAGGTGCGGTGGCCACGGCAGCTGGTGCGGCCACGGCTGGCTCGGCCGGCGCTGCGACTGCCGGTGGAGCCGGCGCGGCGGGCGCAGGGGCGCGGTCGTGGAGCAGCCGCTGCACCCGCGTGATCAGTTCAGGAATCGGCAGCGGAATACTTCGGCCGCGGTCGTGGCCCGCGAGCTGCGCGAGAGCCTCGGCCACATATCTCCGCAGCACGTCGGCCCCGGCAAGGATCAGGTCGATGGCCTCGCGGCCCAGCACGAGTGTTCCACGGCGGGCCGCGTCGAGCACCGACTCCAGTTCGTGCGTCAGCCGCTGCAACACCCCCAGCTTGAGCACGCCGGCATTGCCCTTGAACGTGTGGAAAACGCGAAACACCACGTCGATCGAGGGAGCGTCGGCCGGGTTGCGTTCGAGCACGAGCACTCCCTGCTCGACCTCCTGGAGCAGTTCCTGCGAATCAGCGCAAAACAGCTCTGTGATTTCGTCGTCGAAGCCCTCGGGCAACACCGTCACATTCAGCATTTCGCCGGCTGGAGCGGTCGTGGTGCCGGCCGGGCTCTCGGCTGCGGCGGCCCATTCCGCCGGCATCAGGGCGATGGCTTGGCCGCGATCCCAGGCGAGCGTGGCGGCGACCATCCACGGCTGCCAGTCGTTGATCGCGCGAACCGTCTCGGCCGTGAGCGTGCCGCGGGCCGCGTCGCCCGCGAGCCAGTGACGGCAGGCCGCCACCGCCTGCCGGATCGGCTCCGGCGCCGCTGCGGAGGAGGCCGCGAGTTGGTCGAGCAGGCCGCCGAGGGCCGGGGGCGCGGCCGCACCGGCCGTGGCAAAGGCGAGTTCGACCGCGAGCTGCTCGAGGAGGCTGCCGGTCTGAGCCGCGGCGCTGTCGCGACCGGTTGTCATGTCGCGGGTTTCCGCGGGCTCGCGAGGCCCCACCCCGATCCGTTCGATCCGCCGCCGACCATCGCCGCCAGCGCCGCCGAAACATCCTGCAAGCCTGCCGCCTGGGCGGTGAGCTGCTCGGCCGCCGCGGAGCCCTGCTCGGCACCGGCCGCTGATTGGAGGGTCACGTGTTCGATCTGGGAGAGGGCCGCGCCGATGCCGCTCACGGCCTGCTGCTGCTCGCCGCTGCCCCGCCGCACTTCATCCACGAGCGTCTGCACGCCCGCAGCCTGCCGCGCGAGAGCGCCGATCGACGCGGCCACGGCGTCGACCCGCTCGCGGCCTGCCTGCGTTCGCACGATCGACTCGTCGATCAGCGCCGCCGTTTCACGGGCCGCCTCGGCACTGCGGCGGGCCAACGCCCGCACCTCGTCGGCCACGACGGCGAATCCCTGGCCGGCCTCGCCGGCACGCGCCGCCTCGACGGCCGCGTTGAGGGCCAGAATGTTCGTCTGAAAAGCGATCTCGTCGATCACCTTGTTGATTTTGGAGATTCGGCCCGAGGCGGAGTCGATCTCCCCCATCGCGGCCACCAGCATGGCGAGTTGGGCCTGCACGGCCGCCAGTTCGTCGCGTTCGCGCCGCACCTGCTCGCTGGCAGACTGTGTGCGCTGCACGTTGCCCGCCGCCATTCCGTTCACCTCGCGGGCCGACGTGGTGATCCGCTCCACCGCTGCCACCTGTGCGGCGGTGCCGTCTGCCAGCGACCGACTGGCCGCGGCCACCTGGGTGGCGCCGGCCGCCACGTAGGTCGATGTCGACGAAAGCTCGCCGACCGCATGCCGCAGGAGCGCCGCATGCCGCCGCAGGCTCGTGGCCGCCACGATCGCCGCCAGGGCGGCCACCGCGATGCTCACGAGCAGCGCGAGGTCGCCGCGGCGCCGGGCGGCAGCCACGGCCGTGTCGGTGCGCTCAGCCAGCATCACCTCGAACTCGCCGATCGGATTCATGATCACCGACTTGTCGGCGTGGTAGGTCGCGTCGTGCATGATCCGGCGGGCCAGCTCGGCATCGGGGGGGCCGCGTTTGGTGTAGCCACCTCGGCCGTCGGCAAACTCGCCCTTCATGGCGTGCATGGCGATGGTTTCGGTGGTCACCAGCGCGTTGGAGTTGTCTTCGGCCTGCTTGAGCTTGGCAAACTCAGCCGCGGTGAAGCCCTGCTCCTGCATCAGTGTGCGGAGCGGCACCTTCCGGCCGTCGGCCCGCGGCTCGGTGCCGTTGCGGACGGCGAGCACGTTCCAATACTGCCGCTCGTAGTCGGGATCGCCGGTCACCACGTATGTGCGGGCGAGCCTCGTCAGTTCGTCGGAGCTGACGCGAAGCGCGTTGGCCAGCCGGGCCGACTCCAGGCGGTTGGCCTCGGCGCGATGCACCTCTCGCTGGCTCAGGTAAGAAAAGACTGCCAACCCCGTGAGCACCAAAACCGGCCCCAGCGTGGAGAGTTGCAGTCGTTGGATCGTGTTCATGAGGCCGCAGAGACGCCCTGGCCGGAAAAGTCGACGCAAACACTCTATTCTAGCGCGCAATTGGGCGTGGTGCGTCGGCCGATCGGCCACTGTGGATCAGGAAACGCGGGGCATGAGCGGAGTGGAGGCCCGCCACGGAACCGACGGCACGATGCCGAGCCGTTCCGTGCTTACGGCATCTCGCCCTGCTCTTCGACGGCCCACAGATTGCGCTGCGAGGCCACGAACAGCGTCTTGTTGGCGGCGCAGGGGATCGACCACACCGGCGAGCCGAGCTTGAGCACGGCCAGCGTCTTCTTCTCGCGGCCCGCGGCCAGCACGGTGAATCCCTTGCGGCTCCCGATGTACACCTTGCCGTCCACCACGAGCGTCGACGACCAGATCTCGTCCTGCGTGTCGTGAAACCACACGAGGTCGCCGGTGTCGGCGTCGAGGCAGTGCACCTTGCCGGCATACTCGGCGGCATACACGAGTCCGTCGGCCACGGCCACGGTCGAGAGTGCGCGGCCGATGCCGAGATACTGCCACACCTTCCGCACCTCGGCTCCCTCGTCGGTGCCATCCACGGCGAAGCAGGAGAGCGCGCCGCGGCCGGGGCCGTGCACGGGGTCCTGGCCGATCCCCACGTAGACGCGATTCCCGACGACGACGGGCGAGCCGATGATCTCGTTGGGGCTGACGACGAGCCCGGTGTCATCGACCGACGTCGCCTTGCCGCGGACGAGCGCCCAGTAGTCTATTGCGACGTCGCCGCGGGCGCGGTAGCCCGGGGGGTTACAGTCGAAGAGCCAGTCGCGTTCGAGCGTGGCCGGCGTCTTGCCCGGCTTCACGTCGCCCGCGAGCGGCACGAACCCATGGCAGCGGCCGTCGCCCCCGCCATACACGATCCGTTCGCCGCGTGGCGACTCCACGATCGTGGGCGACGACCACTGGCCGTGAAACACGTCGGCACTGATCGTGCCATCGTCGCGGCCGAGGAGTTTGCCCGTCTCCTTGTCGAGCACGACGAGCGAGGCCGCCGTGGGCAAGACCACCTTGCCGTCATAGACGCCGTTCGCCGTGCCCACATAGAGATGCCGCCCCACCACGAGCACCGAGCAGTTCGCGGCATCGTGCGGAAACACGGGCAGTTCACGGATCATGTCGAATCGCCACACGATGTCGGCGTCGCGCGGGCCCAGTGCCACCGGCTCGGCGCCCGCAGCCACGCTGAATCGCGCCTCGTCGCGAAACGGCCCGTCGTTGCCGTCGGCCAGGCCATCGACGTCGAGGCACACCACCTCACAGCGGTTCGTCACCACGTAGAGCTTGCCGCCGTCGACCGTGGCCGACGAACAGATGCCGAGGTTCATGTCGTCAAAGTCTTCGCTCACGAGCGAGCGATCGATCTCGAGCCGGGGCACCACGAGCCGCCACACGAGGTCGCCAGTCTTCTCGTCGAGGCACATCAGCACGCCGCCGCGCGTGGGGCGAAACCGCGGGTCGTCGAGATCCTCGTCGTTCGTGCCGACGTACACCCGGCCCTTGGCGACGATCGGCCCGGAATAGTTTTCGCTCCCCAGCCGCACCATCCAGCGCACGTTCTTGGCCGTGGCCGGATCGAAGCCGAGCCGGTCGCGCTTTTTCTTGCCGGGGTGAAACGTGGCCGGGATGCCGATCTCGTGCGACACGAGATTCCGCCGCTGCCCGCCGCCCCACTGTGCCCAGTCGTCGGCCCGGGCGCTCGGCGCAAAACAAGCCCCGAAACTCGCCGCGAGCCCTACGAGCCCTCCGACCGCCCACGTCAGCCGCCCGCCATTCACGCGTCTGCCCTCACGACGCCGGAAAAGAGTCCGCCGCGAATTCCGGCAGGGCGAATTGTCATCGGCGTAGGGCTACGAGTCCAGGGGCTGCCGGGCTCCGCCGGGCGTTTTTCCATGGCGTTTTTATCGGGTATGGTTGAGGGATCGTTTTTCGCCCCTCCAGGAGTCCTCTTCCATGGCCACAGCCTCCCGTCCAGCGTCTTCCACCGGCTTCGTCTCCGGGGCCGACGTGGTCGTCGAGTCGCTGATCCGGCATGGGGTCGACGTGATCTTCGCCTATCCAGGCGGGGCGAGCATGCCGCTCCACCAGGCGCTCACGCACGCCAAGGATCGGATTCGCACGATCCTCCCCCGGCACGAGCAGGGAGGCGCGTTCGCCGCCCAGGGCTACGCCCGCACGACCGGCCGCCCCGGCGTGTGCATGGCCACGAGCGGCCCGGGCGCGCTGAACCTCGTCACCGCGATCGCCGACGCCAAGATGGACAGCGTCCCGATGATCGCTCTCACCGGCCAGGTGGGCACGAGCGTGATCGGCACCGACGCCTTCCAGGAGACGCCGATCGTCGAGGTCTGCCGCGGGATCACCAAGCACCACTATCTCGTCACCGACGCCGCCGACATCGCCCGCGTCATGAAAGAGGCGTTTCACATCGCCACCACCGGCCGGCCCGGCCCGGTGCTCATCGATCTCCCCAAAAACATCCAGGTCACGCAGCTCGTTCCCGACTACGACGCGCCGATGAATCTCCCGGGCTATCGCCCCGAGCCGCGGGCCGTGCAGCCCGAGCAGATCGCCCAGGTGGCCGCCGCGATCAAGCGGGCCAAGCGGCCGGTGATCTACGCCGGCGGCGGCGTGATCACGGGCGACGCCTCCGACGAGCTGCGCGAGCTCGTCCGCAAGACGGGCATTCCCGTCACGATGACGCTCATGGGCCTCGGAGCCTACCCCGGCACCGACCCGCTCTCGCTCGACATGCTCGGCATGCACGGCAGCGTCTACGCCAACTACGCCGTCGATCAGGCCGATCTCCTGCTCGCGATCGGCGTGCGGTTCGACGACCGTGTCACGGGCAAGGTGAGCGAGTTTGCCCAGCACGGCTTCATCGTGCACATCGACATCGATCCGTCCGAGATCAACAAAAACAAGCTCGTGCACATTCCGATCGTGGCCGACGTCGAAGACGCCCTCCACGCCCTCAACAAGATCGTCGAGAAGCCCACCGCGAGCCTCGAGCCCTGGCACGCCCAGATCGCAGAATGGAAGAAGGAAGACCCGTTTTCCTTCGACACGAGCTATCCCGGCATCCTCGCCCAGGAAGCGATCCAGGCGCTTTCGCGACTCACGGCCGATCGCGAGACGGTGATCACCGTGGGCGTGGGCCAGCATCAGATGTGGTCTGCCCAGTTCTTCAAGTTTCGCGAGCCGCGCACATGGCTCTCCTCCAGCGGCCTGGGCACGATGGGCTTCGGCCTGCCGGCGGCGATGGGGGCGAAGATCGGCCGGCCCGACGCGCTCGTGGTCGACATCGACGGCGACGGCAGCATCCTCATGAACATCCAGGAACTCGCCACCTGTCGCACTGAAGACATCCCCGTGAAGATCCTGCTCCTCAACAACCAGCACCTCGGCATGGTGGTGCAGTGGGAGGATCGCTTCTTCAAGGGCAACCGTGCCCACACCTATCTCGGCCCGGTCGATCACCCCGAGGCCTGCGGCCAGGGCGACGGCATTTCACCGTGCGATCGCTATCCCGATTTCGTGGCGATCGCCAAGGGCTTCGGCTGGCAGGCCGAGACGATCTCGGCGAAGAACGATCTCGAGCCCGCGCTCAAGCGGCTGATCGACGCGAAGGGTCCCGCGATCCTCGACGTGCAGGTGCCCTACCAGGAGCAGGTGCTGCCGATGATCCCGAGCGGCATGACCGTCCGCGACCTGATCAAGAAGTAGCGCATCCAGCCGGCCGCTCGCACGGGAAGCGTTCACCGACTCGC
>JBMLMS010000031.1:2123-12757 GCA_049243925.1 Pirellulales bacterium | reverse complement strand
CTTCTGCGCACACCGACCGTCTCCGCCCGGGAAGCCCGAGGCGTGAGCCGAGAGGATGCCCAGGCAGCGCAACTCCGCGTGTATTCCCTTCGGCTTACGCCTCGGGCTTGCTGAGCAGCCCTTATGAGCCGGCCGCATCGCCTGTCGCACGCTCACTGAAAGGGATTGTCGAACGGCGAGGCGTTCGGGTCCGGCGCGGGCTTCTGCTCGTCGCCGGCCGGCTCTTCCGGCTTCGGCTGTCGCACGGGCCGCTTCGCTGCTTTCCCGCCTGGCGCTGGCGGCCGTAGCACGTCGAGCGCGTCGAGGAGCGCGTCTTCAACAGGATCGCTGTCGAGCGTCAGGCCTTCGCCCGTGAGCTGTTTTGCCAACTCCTTCGCGGGCCCGGCTGCGTCGCCCATGAGCGTCGCCAGCCCCGGCTTATCGTCGGCCAAAAAAATCGCCGTGCCGAGCGTGTAGAGCCGCCAGGCGGCGCGGCGGCAGGCCTGCTCCGAGATCGCGAGCGGGTCGATCGTGGGCAACGGCTGACCGTCGAATCCGAAGCCTGGCGGGCCGCCGAAGGCCGGGGCTTGCGGCCCTCCCGGCACGGCCCCGCCCCGCCGATATTGCTCCTCGAACCGCCGGGCTGCGGCCGCCTTCTCCTCCGACTCGATCGCCGTGATCGCGAGTTTGCGGATCGCCTCTACGACTGCGGCGGCCTCGATGCCCGACGTCGCATCGGCCGTCGCACCGAGCGCCGCTGCGGCCCGCACCCTGAGGTCGATCGGCCGCGTCTCATCTCCCACGAGCCCTGCGAGCAGCGCCGCGAGTTTGGGCGGCGCGGGCCGCACGAGGAGCGGCACGATCTGCAGCGCCCGCGACACGAGCCACTCCTGCTCCACGGCCCGTTCGGCCGCTGCAGGCTCCCCGAGGATCGCCGCCACCGGCGGCCCGAAGGTCTTCGCGAGCGAGTCGTCGCCCGCACCGGCGGCCACGTGCTTCGCCACGCCGGCGAGCGCAGCGATGCGCACGGCGTCCGGCAGGTTCTTGTCGCCGGCGGCGGCGGCGAGCGACGGGCCGGCAGCGGCCCACGGCTTGCCGCTCTTCGCCTTCAATTCGCCCACGAGCAGCATTGCGTTGACCCGCACCACCGGATCGGACGCATCGTCGCGGGCGGCGGCGGTCATGAAGTCGGCGATGAGCTGCGCGATGTCGGCATACGCCTTGTCTTCACCCACGTCACCGAGCAAGAGTTCGCGAAGCCGCTTGCGGGTGCGTTCGATCAGGGAGCGGTTTTCCTGGAGGGCGAGCTGCGGGAGCGCGGTCTCCTCGAGAAATTGCCTGGCGTTGTCGTCGAATTGCCCTCCCTCGCGGAGCTTCTCCTTGAGCTCGCGGATTTCGCGTGAGGCCTCCACTTTCGTCCAGCCGACATACTTCGGCTCGGCCCGGGCCACGGCCGCCGCGCCGATGGCTGCAGCGGCAGCGCAGAGCAGCAGGAACGGGCGCTTGGAAACGTGGCGTGTGCAGGTCATGGTGGTCAGCGTCCAAACGGACTGCCGAAGGGATTGTCGGGGGTCGCGCCCGGCGGCTGCTTGTCCTTGCCCCCCTTGGCATCGTCCACGATCGGAAGCGTGCCGATGTAGCGATCGACCTTGGGCTGCGAGTCGGCGGCCGAGGCGACGGCGAACGATCCGTTGGGCCGGAGAAAGAGCATGTCAAGCGGCTCGGGTGGCGGCGATCCCTTGCCGCTGCGGGTCTCCGCCCGGTCGTCCTGCCGGCCGCGCAGGTCCACGAGCACGGCGTCGGTGAAGGCATCTTCGCCACGCGTCCGCAGATCGCCCGGCTTGTTGAGCTTCTTGTCGACGTTCACGAGGCCGCCCGGCTCCGTCGTGAGGCTTCGCAGCGCGTAGTTGCCCGTGTCGCTGCCCTTGTCGAGCACGAGCACCTCGACGGCGCCGGGCTTGAATCGCTTCGATTCGGCTTTGCGCACGGTGCGCACGAGCAACTGCTCGGTGTCGGGCACCGTTACGGCCGCCGTCACGTTGCTCGGAGCCGAGGCGAGCTTCACGTCTTTGGCGAGCGCGGCGTCGGTGAGATACCGCCCCTCGAGGTCGCGATTCGGATTCCAGAGCGAGAGCCGCACGCGGTAGCGATAGGTTTTCCCGGCCTCCACAGTCGTGTCGACAAAGCGAAACAGTCGGTAGTCCACGCCCACGATCGGCCGGCCCTGGGCATCGACCATCATCCCCGGCCCTCCGGGCTGCATGCCGAATTCACCTGGGCCAAACCCTGGCCCGCCTGGCCCGCCCGGCCCGCCAAATCCAGGCCCGCCTCCGCCAAACTCCGCACCCGGCCCGAATCCCGGCCCGGCGCCCGGCTGCTGGCCAGGCAGAATCGTCGCCGCCTGCTCGGCCTGGTCGGCTGCGAGTTGCGCCTGCTCCTCGAGCTGTTCCTTGAACTTCGCCACAAACCACGGGTGCACCGCCGCGAGGCCCCACGGGTCGCCCGCGAGCGCCGGCAGCGGGCTGCAGTAGCCGAAGGTGGCGCCCGGGTTGCTCTCGGCCCCCAGCATGAATCCCGGCGGCAGCGGGTCGGGCTGCACGCCGGCCCACTGTTTCGCCGCGTCTGCAAAAAACTGTTTGAGGTCGATGCGCTTCCAGTCTTCGCGGCCGTTGGGCGTGACCACCATCCGCTCCACGAGATAGTCGCTCCAGAGCGGCACGTCGCGTTGTGGATCGCGCAGGCCCGCCTGGGCGAACCGCTCTTGGTAGTCCCCCATCTGCTTGGCAAACGGCACGAGCCCCGTCACCACGCAGTAGGGCACGAGCCGCCCGCGCACGCCCGGCGCTCCGGGCATGCCGGGCATGCCCGGCATCATCATCTCGGGCGGCATCATGCCGGGGCCAAACTCACTGAATCCAGGCGGCAGCGCGGGCATGCCGGCCTGCCCGGGCTGATCTTTCTTGCGCCGCCGCTTCGGGCCGCCGGGCTGCCCGTCGGCGCCCTCGGGAGCATCCACGTCGGCGGCATTGCGGCCGAGGGCACCGTCGGCGGGCCGCTCGGGCATGAAGGCGATGCCGGCCACGGCCTGAAGTTCCTCGATCGGAAACACGTCTGGCTTCGAACGCTTCGACTTTTCCTCGAACAGCGGCTTGTTGAAGAGGGCCACGGGCGGCGGCTGATGCACTTCCGGGGCGCGCCACGGGTCGATCAACTTTGTGAGATTCGACCGCCGCAGCTCGTCGGCCGGCGGCTGCTTCACGGCCTGAATGTGCGCGGCCGCGCGGTTCGCCTGTTCCTCGATCACTGCCGGCTGCTGCTCCCGCGAAGCCGTCTTGGAGCGGGCCGCGCTCACGCCGCCCCACACGAGCCCGCAGGCGAGCGCCGCCACCACAGCCACGCCGATCTTCTCGCCGTGGGCGAGCAGAAAGTCGAGGATCGCGTCTTTGTCAAAGCTGATGGAAGGCCGTTTCATGCTGCGTTGCCCCCTGCCTCTGCGTTGACCGGAGCAGCCTCGGGCGCTGCCGCGTCGGCCTCGGGCGCCGCCGCCTCGGCTTCTTCATCCGGCGCCGCCTCGAGCCCGAGCGCCAGCGGATCGGGTTGTTTTGCGAGCGCCACGGTGCCGCGCAGCTCCACCGTCACATCGTGCGGCCGGCTGCCGGCCGCCGCCGCAGGCTGCCCGCCAAACTCGCCGCCCCCGGGGCCGAAGCCGCCCATCGGCCCCATCGACGGCATGCCGCCGCCGGGCCCGCCGGCGCCCACGTTGATCCGCACCTGTCGCACGTCGATCGGCACCGGCGCCGTCGCGAGATCGACGAGCAGTGTGTCGAGCTTCCGCTCATCGACGATGGCCCGCATCACGAACGGCACGAGATGCACGAGCTGCGCATCGGGTGACGTGGCCAGCTCCGCCGCCGTCAGCGGCTTGCCGGTGAAATCGACATAGATCCAGCTCCGGAGAAGATCGTCTGGGGAGGCTTCCGGCGGCGCCTCGCCTCCCGGGGCGCCCATCGGGCCGCCCATCGGGCCGCCCATGCCTCCGCTGCCAAACCGCGGATGCGGCGGCCGGCCTACGGCCCCGCCCTCCATCATCGCTGGGTCGGACGGCGGCGCGAATTCTCCCATCGGGTTGGCCTGACCAGCCGCCACCGGCACCACGATCCGGCCACCGCCCGCCGCGCCAGGACTATCTTCAGCGGCGGGGTATCCCACCGCGAGTTGCTCGACGAGCGGAATCGGCGCGTTGTAAGCGCCGGCCGCCGTCTTGTTCACCCGCGCGATCGCATCGGCAAGCACTCCATACACCCACAGCTCTTCCTGCGCGAGCACCACCTGCGTGGTCGAGGGCGGCCTGTCCCAGTTGAAGCTCGCGTAGAGCCGCTGCTGATCGGCAGGGTTCCACTGCACGAGGGCCATGGGCTTCTCGGGCATGCCCGGCCGTCCGCGCATCATGCCCGGATCGATCATGCCGGGGGGCGGCCCGGCTGGCTGCCCTGGCCCGCCCGCTGCTCCCTCCACCATCAGTTCGTCGGCCCCCATGCGGGCCGGCAGCGTGCGCACGATCGCCCGCACGCTGTTTTGGTAGCGCTCGAGCATCGGCCGTGGCAGCTTCGCAGCCGGCTTGAGCGTGGTCGCCTTCTGCACGAAGTCGGGGCCGAGCGACGCCGGCCACACCCGCAGCGGCTGCTGGCTGTCCCACACCTTCCGCCACTCGGTGAGCGTCTGCCCCTTCACCCGCTTCGTCGCGTTGTCGATCTCGCTCGACCACGCATCGTTGGGGTGCGGCTGGATGCCGGTCACGCTCCGCACAGCCGAGAGCCGGCTCTCGATCTGGCTGCGGGCCGAGTCGATCTCGGCCGCCAGCTTGCCCCGGGCCAGAAACACCATCGGCAGCACGATCAACGGCACGAGCGTGAGCAATATCCAAAAGTGGTGCTTGAGCACCGCATCGAGATACGGTCGCACGTTGTCGGGAATCTGAACCATCGTTGCAGAGGCCACGCGGGCCTTCGTCAGTTGCCTTCGGGTGTGGGCGGAGGAGCCGCCGGCGCAGCCGGCTTCGGCGCTCCGGGCGACACGGGCTGCCAGCAGAACTGCAGCGTGAAATCAAACCGCTTGAGCGTGAGCTCGAGATCTTCGGGCTGCGCGGCTCCTGGAAACAGATCGGGCCGCGGCGCCTGAGGGCCTCCCGGCGCGGCCGCACCTTCCTTGGGCACGCGGGTCGTCCGCACTGGGGACGACGCCACGATCACGGGATAGCCGATGCCGAGCTCCTTCACCGGCACGGTCTCTCCGGCCATCGGCCCGGCCGACACGACCACCTCGTCGCCTTCGCCGAGCAGGCCCTTGACGATCGTCGACCGCACGAACTGCGCCGCTTCATCGGGCTTGTGATGGTCTTCGTTGTGATAGTGGTAGCCGGTCAGCTGCACCACCCAGCCCGGCCCGGTGGGCCCCGCCGCGGCGGGCGCGTCGCCGTCGGCGGCCGGCGCCGGTGCGGCCTCGCCTTCGGCCGGTGCTGCCGCCGCCTCATCGCCCTCGGCGACCTCATCGGTGGCGTGCGTCTCGGCCCACTGCTGCTGCACGCCCGCAAACCACGTGGCCAGATCTGGAAAATACTGGCAGTCGAGCGAGGTCACGTGCAGCTCGTATCGATCCGCCGGATTTTCCGGCACCTTGCCCGCCGGGTCGCGGGGCAGGAGCGACTGCACGGCCCGCAGCATGTCGAGCGACTGAAAACGTCGATCCTCGATCGCGAGCAGGGCCTGCTGTTCGGTGATCGCGGCGTCGCGCTTCTGCCGCACCTCGTCGAGTGCCGACACGGCCGCCTGCGACTGCGTCTTCACGCCGTCGGCGCGGGCGAAGGCGCTGGCGTAGGTGCTGGGCGCGAACGACGTCCACGCGAAATACATGCCGAGAAAGCTGATCGCCGCGGCGGCCATCAAGCCCACGGCCGCGCCGAGTGCCCAGGGCTTCTTCGCTTCGATGATCCGTTCCTGGATGATCTCCCGCGGCAAGAGGTTCGTGCGGATGCCCGGGGCCCCCGAGCCCTCGAGCGCGAGGCCGTAGGCCGTGCCGAAGGCGAGCCGGTTTTCCCGAAACGCCGGTGCGCCGAGCACGCCGGGCCCCTCGAGGCCGCGAAACGTTTCGAGCCGCTGCACGTCGAGGCCGAGCTGCTTGCCGACGAAGTCGGTGAGGCCGCGGAGCTTGGTGGCGTTGCCGAGCAACAGCACCTTGCCGATCGTCGCCGTGCGGTCGGTGCCGGTGAAATAGTTGAGCGACCGCTGCAGCTCGGCGGCAAACTCGTTGAACACCGGCCGCATCACCTTGAACACGGTCTTCGGGTCTTCGGCCCGGGCCGCGTTGCGCTTGAGATGCTCGGCCTTGGCAAACGTCATCTTCATGCCCTGCACGAGGGCCTTGGTGAACGTGCTGCCGCCGATGGGGATGCTCCGCTGCCAGATCCGCATGCCGTTGGTGATCACGAGATCGGTGGCATCGACGCCCATCGACACGAGCACGATCGAGGCGGGCGGCTGATCGGGATCGACCGTCGCCGGATCGGGCAGCTGGTCGAACATCACCATGTTCGCCAGCGCGATCGGCGCGAGCTGGAGCACGTCCACTTCGATACCGGCCTGCGTGAGCGGGGCGAGCGCCTTGTAGACCTGCTCGCGCTTCATCGCGAACACGGCCACCTCGGCGTCGATCACGAACCCGCCCTCTTCGATGCCGCCGGCCAGCCGCTGCCAGTCCCACACCACCTGCTCGAGCGGAAAGGGAATCTGCTGGCGGGCTTCATACTTGACGATGTCGGGGATCTTCTTCGCCTCGATCGGCGGCAGCTTGATGAACTTCGCGAGGCCCGACTGCCCGGGCACCGACACGGCCACGCGGTCGCCCTTGAGATCGTTGCGACCGAGAAACTCCTGCAGGGCGGCCCGCACGAGTTCCACAGGATCGGCCTCCGGCTGCGTGAGCAGCATCGGGTATTCGACGTAGTCGAAGGCTTCGGCCGTCACCTTCCGCGGCTCAGACGACAGCCGGCAGCGCACCGCCTTCAAGGCGCACTTGCCGATGTCGATGCCCCAGCAGAACGGACTCCGTGCCATGGCCTGTTCCAGAAGGGAACGAACGGGCAGATCGGTCGATCCGATAACTGCCGATCTATCAACACTTTACGAACGGGCCGCGCGGGGTGTCAATTTGCGGCCGCGGCAGGGCCGCGGGGCGCGGAACAGTGAAAAAGGCCATGCCCGGAGGAGGTCCCTCGGCAGCATCCGTGCTCGTGGGGCCCGATCCGTGGCGTTCAAGTTTCCTGACCGGATGTCACCGACAGGTCAAACCGTTCCTCTCATCCGGGCATGGCCAAAAACCGTCAGGCCGTGAGCTCGTCGATCCGTCGCCGAAACTCGGGCATCTCGCTCGTCACATAGGCCGACCAGGCGGCGGGCTGCCACAGCTCCACGCAGACAGCCGCCCCCACGACGAACAGCTCGCCCCCCGGCTCCACGCCGAGAAACTCCCGGAATCCTTCCGGAATCACGAGCCGATCGCGGGCCGCGAGCGACACCACCTTGTGTCGCGTCGAAAGCAGCCGACCCAGGTCTTGAAGCTGGCCAACCCGCTGCGTGAGCAGGCCGGCCTGAAGTTTCGTGCGCACCACGTCCACCGCCGCATCGATCCGCGGCTTCCACACGGCCGCCGGCCAGAGCGAAAGGCAGCCGGCCCGCTCTTTCGCGAGCACGAGCCGCGGTCCGGCAGCCAGGAGCGGCGTGGCCACTTCGGGCGGAATCGCCAGCCGAAACCGCTCGTCGAGCGTCCGGGCGAATTCGCCAATCAGAAGATCCGCGGCGGCGGGCATGAATGGTCTGAAGCCAAGCCATCCGTGGGCACCCAATCAATTCGGGCCGAAAACCCACGAGCCACCGATTGTGACTCATAAAAAAGGGCCGTCAACCCACGGGCGGAGAGTCTACCGGGGGTCGCGAAAAGTGCAACCCTGTGGGGCGAGTGTCTCGCTTGCCCGGAGTGGAGGCCGCTTTGGCGACCGGGACGGTCGCCCCACATACTGCGTGAGGCGGTCGCCCCTCGGCCCTCACTTCACTTCGGCCAGCTCTTTTTTGTAGGCCTTGAGCGCGGCGGCTTCCTTCGAGAGTTTGAACTCGGGGCCGGCCGGGAAGTATTGGATGTCGTCCTGCAGGTAGTAGGCGCTCGGCAGCGTCTGGCCGCCCACGTCCACCTGGCAGCCGGTGAGGGAGATGCCCGCCACGGCCAAGGCAGCGATGCCGAGGACGCGGGCCTGCGTCGTGATGATCGTTGAGAGGCACATGGTGATCGGTGACAGACGCATGGCAGCGGTTCCTGCGTGAGGGTCGAAAGAGGTATCGACCGTCACGACCAGAAAACTTTGAAGAACCGCTACAACCGGCCCGCAGCAGCAGCCCAAATCGCCCAACCTTCCCGCTCTGGAGCGGCAGATTGGCAATCTGCCGTGTCGGCCACCGTGTGCAGACTGCCAGTCTGCACCTACAAAGCGGGCAATCTGTCGT
This sequence comes from Pirellulales bacterium, assembly GCA_049243925.1. Taxonomy (GTDB): domain Bacteria; phylum Planctomycetota; class Planctomycetia; order Pirellulales; family UBA1268; genus RGVT01. Next base: position 4,229 of record JBMLMS010000031.1, on the reverse strand, counting down.
ATCTCGTGTGCAGACTGCCAGTCTGCACCTACAAAGCGGGCAATCTGTCGTATCTCGTGTGCAGACTGCCAGTCTGCACCTACAAAGCGAGCAATCTGCCGTATCTCCGGCCCCACCGTCTTCGCTCGCTTGCGGTACAACGACGGCATGCGGTGCCTCGTCTTTGCCGTGCCGTGCCTGCTCTCAGCTGCGATCCTGGTCGCGATGCCCGGCGTCGCCCATACCCAGGTCGTAATCCAGCCCGGTCTCGGCGGTGTGCAGGGTGGCCGCACCGTGCCCACCGTGGGCTACGACGCAGCGCTTGCCGCGCTCGCCGCCGGTGATTTCGCGAGCAGCCTCGAGATCGCTTCGCAGGAATATCGCGGCGGCATCCGTGCCGGTGCCCAACGCTGGATCGATTCGATCGCCGCCGCGATGGTGGTCGGCGAGGCCAACTACGAGCTCGGTCGGTTTCGCGAGGCGATCGCGGCCTACGACGAGGCGCTCCTGCTCTGGGCCACCTATGGAGAGTGGCTGCTGGCCGTGCAGTTTCCGCAGCAGCCGTTGCGCGGGCTCACGCAGCAGCGTGTCGCCACGTGGGGCCGCAGCCAGCGCAACACGTCGCCCGCGGCGATCCCCGAGCAGTTCACGATCCGCCAGGGCGGCGCCGATCCGCAGCAGGTGCTCAAGCAGGGCGGCGTGCTCACCGCGCCGGCTGATTATCCGATCCGGCCGCAGGAGATCGTGCGCAGCCTCGTGATCTCGCTCTACCGTCGCGCGGAGATCCTCGGCGAGCTCTCCCGTGAAGGCGCCGCGCTCGACGATGCCGCCAAGGCGCTCATGCGCCGGCCCGCGCCGCCCAACCACTGGTCGCAGTCGTGGATCGACATCGCGCTCGGCGTGGCGCAGTGGGCGCAAGGCAAGGCCGACCAAGCCCTGCCGCTGTTGAATCGCGGCCTGATCGCGGCCAATCAATTCGACCACCCGCTCACGTCATGGGGCCTGATCGTGCTGGGGCGAATCGCCCTCGACGCCGACCAGCCCGCCGCGGCGCTCAAGTATTTCGAAGAGGCCACCTACACCGCGGCCGATCATGGCGACGCCCGCGCCCTCGAAGAGGCGTTTCGGCTGGCGTTCACCGCCCACATGGCCGCGGGCACCGGCCCGCTGCCGCCCGCCTTCGCCGCGGCGAGCGAGTGGGCCCGGTCGAATCTGCCGGCGCTGCGGGCCCGGCTGCTCGCGATGCAGGCCGAGGGGCTCGCAGCCTCCGGCAACCTCAAGGCCGCGTCGGCCGCGCTCGACGACATCGACGGCCGGCTGTTGCGCAGCGACTTCGGCCGGGGCACGGGCGGCATCCAGGCCGCCTACGCCGCGGCGGTCATTGCCTATCGTTCGGGTGAGATCACGGCCGGCGACACGCAGCTCGACCGCGCCCTCGCCCTCGCGCAGCAGCGTTCGCCGCGTCTCTTCCAGACGGCGCGGCTCGTCGAATTCGTGATGGGCGGCGCCACCACGATCTCCGATCGCCAGGCCGACGCCCTGTTCACGAAGCTCCTCGGCGATCCTCTGCCGCGCGATTTCACGCTCGATCCGGTCGGCACGCTCGCCACCATCTCGGCGGCCCGCCGCGAGGCGTTCGAGGCCTGGCTCGCGCCGGCGTCGCGCCGCGGCAACGATGCGTTTCTCGCGGCCGGCGAGGCCCGGCTCCGCAGCCACTGGCTCGCGTCGCAGCCGCTCGGCGGCCGGCGCACGGCGATCGAAACGCTCGCAGGCGCCCTTCCCGAAGCCCTGCCGCGGGCAGCGGCCGCCCGCCGCGCCGCACTCCTCGCCCGGCATCCCGACTTCGCCCGCGTGCTCGACGAGGCCGTGAAGCTGCGGCCGGCGCTCGTCGCCGCCCTCGTGGCGCCGGCCGGCAATGCAGGGGCCGACGCGGGCTGGGAGTCATACGCCGCGCTCGCCAAGCAGCAGCGGCAGTTTGTCGCGGCGCTCGCGGCCGGCCTCGAGCCCACCACCCGGGATTTTCCCACGCGCGAAGCCCCCGCCGAGATCCCGCGGCGGCTGCCGAGCCGGCGATGCTCGACACCCGCGGCTACGTGCTCCACCTCCTCGGCCGCCATGCCGAGGCCA
>JBMLMS010000031.1:0-2113 GCA_049243925.1 Pirellulales bacterium | reverse complement strand
TTTTCCACCGCTCGAAGCGCCCACCGAGATCCGGCGTCGGCTGCCGAACCGGCATCTCATTCTCTCATTTCAATGGACCTCATCCGGCCTCGCCGGGTTTCTCGAGTCGAATGCCCGCGTGGCCACGTGGCAGGTGAAGCGGCCCGCGGTGCTCGCCAAGGAGATCGCGGGGCTCGCGAAGGCGATCGGCGTGGTCGATGCGGTGGCGCCTGTCTCCACCGAGCGGTTGCTCGAATCCGACTGGCCGGCCGCGGCCGAGCGGGTGGAGCGGCTGCTCTTCGAAAACTCGAAGATTTCGCTCGGGGCCGGTGTCGAAGAGCTCGTGATCGTGCCCGATGGCCTGCTCTGGTATCTGCCGTTCGAACTCCTGCCCGTGGGCTCGGCCCGCGAAGTCGCCGTCGACGACCCAGCGGCGGGCGGTGCCGGCCCGCGCACGCTGCTGCGCGACGCCTGCCGCATCCGCTATGCCCCGACTCGCAGCCTGGCGGTGCGCCGCTTCGAGCCGGCGGCCGTCGAGGGCACGCTCGGCATCCAGGCCGTGCGGCCGTTTCGTGGCGATCGGCCCGAGGTCGGTGTCGAGGTGACGGCTCGGTTCGCAGAGGCGTTTGATCGCGTGGTGTCGATCTCGTCGGCAAGGTCGCCGGCGCTGGCCGCGGCGCTCTGCGATCGGCTCGTGCTCGCCGACGAGCTCGTGGGCGATGGCCCGATCGCCGAGCGGCCGCTCGCCCTCGGCGTGTCGGGCAAGCCAGTGTTTACGTTTGCCGATTGGCTCTCTCCGCCGCCGAAACGGCCGCAGGTCGTGATCGTGCCGGGGCTGCAGACGGAGATGGCCGATGGCCTCGCAAAACTGCCTGAGCGGCCCGGCGACGATCTCTTCATCGCCGCCACCGACCTGCTCGCTGCCGGAGCCACCACGGCCGTCGTGAGCCGCTGGCGCATGGGGGGCAAGCTCGGCATCGATCTCGTCGAGGAGTTTCTCCGCGATCTGGCCATCGAGCCGGAAGCCGATGATGCCGCGGCCACGCGGTCGCGGGCCGCCGCGAGCTGGCAGCGGGCGATCGACGTGGTGATGGCCGAGGAGCCCGACGTGGCTCGCGAGCCGCGTGTGAAGCAGTCGCCGGGGGCCGTGCTCACCGATGCCAAGCATCCGTTCTTCTGGGCCGGCTACACGCTCATCGATTGCGGCAGCGGCCAGTATGCAGAGCCAGCCGCCGCCGCCGCGGCCCCAGCGCAGCCGCCGCCGGCCGCCCCAGCAGCGCAGCCCGCCGCTCGTCAGGCGGCGCCATGACGGAGGCCGTGGCAGGGGCTTTGCAGGGCACCGATGCCGGCGGCTTCGCGCTGCTTGCGCTCGTCACGTTCATCGCGGCGGCGGTCAACTCCGTCGCGGGGGGCGGCACGATCCTCACGTTTCCCGCGCTCACGGCGATCCTGCCGCCCGGTGCGGATCGGCTCGTGATCGCCAACGCCACGAGCACGATCGGCCTCTGGCCGGGGGCCGTGTCGGCGGCGTGGGCCTATCGCGGCGAGCAGGCCGGGCAGGCGGCGTTCACCCGCTGGCTCGTGGTGCCGAGCATCGTGGGCGCGCTCGTCGGGGCGTGGCTCGTGGTGGTGCTGCCGCCGGAGTGGTTCGCCGCGCTCGTGCCGTGGCTGATCCTCGTGGCCGCCATGCTCTTCGCGCTCCAGCCGCAGATCGTGGGCCTGGCGGCGCGGCTCTCCGGCCCGGCAGCCGATCGGCCCGCCGCCGGCCCCGCGGCCAGCATGCCACTCGCCTGCCTGCTGCAGTTTCTCGTGGCGGTCTACGGTGGCTACTTCGGCGCCGGCATCGGCATCCTCATGCTCGCGATGCTCGGCCTGCTCGGCCTCGGCGACATCCACAGGCTCAATGCCGTCAAAAACGTCCTCGGCACGCTCATCAACGGCGCCGCCGCCCTGCTCTTCGCCGTCGGCTCGTTCGCCGGATCCCATGCCGTCTCGTGGCCGCATGCCGCCATCATGGCCGCAAGCGCGGTGGCCGGCGGCTTTGCCGGCGCGACCGTCGCCCGTCGGCTGCCCGCCAGAATCGTCCGCCGCGCCGTCGCCCTCATCGCCTTCACCCTCGCCGGCTATTATTTTG
>JBMLMS010000030.1:0-6901 GCA_049243925.1 Pirellulales bacterium | reverse complement strand
CCGCCGTCGGTGACTTCGACGGTCACCGGGATCGCGTTCACGCTGTTGGCCGGGCCGCCACCAGCACGGCCCGTGGCGCGGATCGTGACGCTGCCGCGGCCGAGCAGTTCGGCCGGCACCTCGATCGACGCCGTGCCCTCCTGCGTGCGGCCGAGCACCCGGCCCATCGCGAAGATCACGACACCGTCGAGCCCCGTGCCCGACACGCTCACCCGCACCGTGCCCGACGGCTTCACGCGGCGCGGCTCGGCGTCGAGCGTGAGCGTGCGGCCGGCGTTGGCGAACGAGACCGGCATGATCCAGCGGCCCTGCGACTCGACCGACGACGACTCGATCGCCACCACACGAAACTCATGGTGGCCGTCGGCGAGTTGCGTCGTGTCGACCGTGAGCCGCTCGCCGAGACCGCACTGGGCGAGCCGCACGCCGTCGACGAACAGCTCGAAGCGGTCGGCCGTGCCGCCACCGGGCACCGTCGCCCGCGGCTCGAGTTCGACCGTGCCCGTGAGCGGTGCGTGCGGTTCGAGCGGCCGCGCGTCGGGGGCCACCACGGCCTCGACGACCGGGATCGAAGCCCAAGGCCGACAGAGCGGATCGCCGACGACGAGCAGTTGATAGGGCGACCGCACCGACTGATAGAAGGCCTCGGCGAGGCTCGCACCGCGGGCGTAATGCACCTGGATCGACGCGTGCGGGAACTTGGCCTGGAGCGCATACGGCTCGATCACGGTGCCGCTCGACCCAGCCGCACCCGCCCGCAAAAACACCGAGAGCGGCGTCTGTCCGGCGGAGGGCGTGAAGATGCCGCCGAAGCTCGTGAGATTTTCACAGATCGCGCCGGGCACAATCGCACAGCGGCTCCCCGGCCAGTCGAGGTCGGCGGCACCCGTCATCAGGCCGGCCACGTCGCGCTTGCCGCTCGGCAGCGTGCCCTTCACCACCTCGGCTTTCACGCCCAGCTTTTCGAGCGCCGCCACCGTCGCTGGAAAGACGCTGCTGCGCGTGGTGGTGCGCACGTCGGAGTTGGTCACGAAATAGACCGTGCCGGCGGGCTTCGTGCCGTCGGCGGCGGCGGCTGACCGCAGGTAGCGGAGAATCTCGGGGAGCGTGTTGCCACGGCCGTCGGTCACGCCGAGCACGGCGGAGAGCAGATACCGCGACCCACCGGCCTCGATCAATTCGCCGTGCGGTCCCCAGCCATACCAGCCGCGGAAGCCGGCGGTGGTCGTCGGCACGCCGTCGGTCCCGACGGGCCGCCAGTAGCGGTTGCTCGCCGGGTCGAGATAGGCTGGGCTCGACGCCTGCACCGCGGCATAGAGCATCGTCATGCCGGTCAGCGAGCCCGACGGAAATTTATCGCGGCCCGCGAGCTCGCGTGGCAGTTCCTCCGTGAAGTCGACGCGCCAGGGGAAGTCGGTCGAATAGACGATGCAGTCGATCTGCGGCGCGAGCTTGCGGGCATCGACCGCCTGAAGGATCGGCCGCAAAAGATCGGTGCGAAAGGTCGAGATCCCGACGGCGTCGCGGCTGCCCGGCCACGGCAGCATCAGCACGTTGATCGGCGGAATGCCGCGCAGGGCCGCGTAAGCGTTGGCCACGGCCAGGCTGTCGGCGCTCGTCGCGTTGACGACAAGAAACACGTTTTCCGGTCCGCCGCCCGCCCGTGCCCGCGCGGGCACGGCCAGAGCGGTGAGAACCGCGACGACCGCCACACACAGCCTGCGTTGCATCGACCAGCCACCGGGGTTTCGCCGCAAACGCGGCCGACACGCTCGTTGTACGACATTCCTGATTCCGGCGAAACCAGTAGACTTTTTGCATGCTCGATCCCACCGCGAACCTGCCGCGAGCGACCGTTCCACGGCGAACTCGTTCCCTGCTCCGAGTAGCCGCCTGGACGGGCTGCCTGTGGATCGCGGCCGCTGGCAGCCTCGCCGACGAGCCGCCCACGTTTTCAGGGGCCCGCTCGTTCAAACATCTCGAGGCGATCGCAGCTCTCGGCCCGCGGCCGAGCGGATCGCCCGGCATGGTGAAGCAACGCGAGCTCGTCGTCGCTCATTTTCAGGCGGCCGGAGCGAATGTGTCGCGTCAGGCCTTTCAGATTCGCGACCGCCGCACCGGCCAGCCGGTGCCGATGGAAAACCTGATCGTGGAATGGCATCCCGACCGCACTGACCGGGTGCTGCTCGGCGCCCACTACGACACACGACCCTTTCCAGATAGGGATCCTGTCGATCCGCGGGGCGTGTTTCTCGGCGTCAACGACGGCGGCAGTGGCGTGGCCGTGCTCATGGAGCTGGCCACGGCCGTGCGCGATCTGCCCGGGCCCATCGGGGTCGACTTCGTGCTCTTCGATGCGGAAGAGTATGTCGTCGCCCCGCGCGATCCCTACTGCCTGGGGTCGAACTTCTTCGCCCGGCAGTATGCCGCCGCCTGTCAGGCCGGCACCCAGCCCCATCGCTACCGCGCGGGCGTGATCCTCGACATGGTGGCCGACCGCGATCTGGAGATCTTTCAGGAGCAGCACAGCGTCGGCTGGCCCGACACGCGGCCGATCGTCGACGATCTGTGGGGCGTGGCGGCGCGGCTGGGCGTGCGACAGTTCGTGCCGCGTCCCAAATACACCGTCGAAGACGATCACGTGCCCCTACGCATGATCGGCCGCATTCCCACCTGCGACGTCATCGACTTCGACTACCCGCAGTGGCACACGACGGCCGACACGCTCGAACACTGCTCGGCGGAATCGCTCGAGGCAGTCGGCCGCGTGGTGCTCGAATGGCTACGTGGCCTCGAGTGAGCCGCGGCATGGATCGCGCCTCATCCCCGTCGCCAAAACTGATCGTGCCCGATCTCGGCATGCCCGGAGCGGCGATCGTGCTCTCGCTCTGGCTCGTGCCCGAAGGGGTCGAGGTGCTCGAAGGAGACCGCGTGGCCGAGCTGCTCTCTGGCGCTGCAACGATCGATCTCGAAGCGCCAGTGACGGGCCGGCTCGTGCGGCAGCTCGTCGACGAAGATGCCGCGGTGACGCCCGGCATGGCGATCGCCGAGTTCGAGCCGGCGGCGGAGTGAGCACACGATGATGTCGCTGCCGGCAGAACCTGGTCGCCGCCCGTCGTCCGTGTCATTCGCCACGTGGCTCCTGGCGGCCAGCGGAGCGATCGGGATGTTTCTCGTGCAGCCGCCAGCTGACCTGTGGACGCTCGCCTGGTTCGCACCGCTGCCGTGGCTCGCGCTCGCGGCTCGCCGTGACATGGATGCCCGCTTTCCATGGCGCACGCTCTGGATCTGCGGGTTCATCCACTGGCTGCTCACGATCCACTGGCTGCGGCTCCCGCATCCGGCGACGTCGATCGGCTGGGTGGCACTTTCGGCCTATCTCGCCGCGTTCGTCGTGCTATTTCTCTGGGCGACCCGACGGCTCGTGCATCGCCGGGGCTGGCCGCTCGTGCTGGCGGCGCCGGTCGTGTGGATGGGCACGGAGCAACTGCGCGGCTGGCTGTTCGGCGGGTTCACGTTCGCCGGCCTCGGGCACACGCAGTGGCGCTGGACGGCACTTGTTCAAGTGGCCGATGCCTTCGGTGCCGCGGGCGTGAGCGGCGTCGTGATGACCGTGGCAGCAGGCCTCGTCGAGATGGCCACGGCCCGCACGCGCCGCGAACGCGCGTTCGCGGCGGCTGTCGCCGTCCTCGTGCCGACCGTCGCGCTCACCTACGGCAGTTGGCGGCTGGCCACCGCGCCCGCGGCTCCTCGGCCACCGCTCGACGTGCTCCTCGTGCAGGGCTCGATCGACACGGAGCTCAAGCACGACCCCGAGGCGGCGGGCGAGGTGGCGCGGCACTACGACGACCTCACTCAGGCAGGGCTTGCGGCAACGCCCGGACGCACGCCCGATCTCGTCGTCTGGCCCGAGACGATGTGGCGCTGGGGCCTCGTCACGATCGCCGCCAACGAGGTGCTGCCGGAGAGCGTGGTGGCCGAGACGCTCGGCAGCGTTCCCGCAGGACTCGACGACGCCGCGCGGCAGGCCCGTGCCCGAGTGGCACTCGAAGCGGAGCGGCTCGCGGCGCTCGCCACGTTTGCCCGCCGCTACGGCACCCACTGGCTCGTGGGGCTCGATCGCCAGGAGATCGGCCCCGACGCTCCCGGCGGCGTTCGCCATTACAACGCCGCACTGTTCCTCGATGCCGAGGGCCGGCCGCTCGGCTGCTACGACAAGATGGTTCCGGTGCTATTCGGCGAAACGATTCCCGGCGGCGCCACGTTTCCCTGGCTCTACCGGCTCACGCCGCTGCCGGCGGGGCTCACGCCGGGCCGGGAGCCTATCGCGGTCGAGATCGCCGGCCACCGCGTGGCCCCGACGATCTGCTATGAAACCGCGCTGCCCGGAACCGTGCGGCGAATCGTGCGCACACTCACCGCCCGAGGACAGAAGCCCGACGTGCTCGTGAACCTCACGAACGACGGGTGGTTTTGGGGATCGAGCGAGCTCGACATGCACCTGGCCTGTGGGATTTTCCGGGCGGTCGAAGTCCGCACGCCGCTCGTGATCGCGGCCAACACCGGCTTCTCGGCCTGGATCGATGGCTCGGGGCGGCTGCTGGCCCGGGGCCCGCGGCGGGCCACGGCCACGCTGCGGGCGGCCGTCGTGCCGGACGGTCGATCCAGCCCCTGGCTTTTCTGGGGGGCTGTGCCGACGGGGGGATGTGTGGCGGTTGTGGTGGCGGCCGTCGCCGGCGGCCTCGTCGAGTGGAAGGCCCGGCGGAGCACCGCTCCAGCCGCGTTGACCCGCCGGCCGATCCAGGGATAGGCTGCGGGAAGAAGGTGCGCATGAACATCATCGGCAAGATCTTCGTGTTCGCGGTGTTCGTCATGAGCCTCGTGTTCATGAGCTTCGCGATCGCGCTCTTCTCCACGCACACGAACTGGCGGGAGGAGATCACCCGCCCTGCCGATCAGGTGCAGGCCGGCAAGCCGCTCGGCTACCAGGAACAGCTGAAGCAGGCTAGGGCACAGCGGGAACGTGACGAACTGGAGCTCAAGGAACTCCAGCGGAAGGTGGATCTGTCGGAAACAGAACGCGATCAGGTCATCGCAAAGATTCAGACCGCGCTCGAGCAGAAAGACAAAGAACTTCAAGAGCTGCGTAACGAGAAGAATAAACGTGAAGATGAGCGGGAGAAGGCCCAGGTCGAGGTCACCGCTACTCGTGAGGAGCTCAAGAAGGCGACCAAGACGGTGGAGGATCTGCGGGTCCAGATCGCGAAGCAGCAGGCGACCGTTGACGAACAGGTGACGCGCACGGCAAAGCTTGCCGGCAAACTCCACGAGATAGAGTCGCTCAAAGAGATTGCGGACGAGCGCAAGGCTCAGCTCGAAAAGCAGGTGGCCAACGCCCGGTTGCTCCTCAAGCAGCACGGCCTTGCGATCGAGAGCCTGCCCCGCGACCACGTGCCCACGGCCGGCGGCGTTGTCACGGCCGTGGCCGACGACTCGATCGAGGTCACGCTCGGCGGCGACGACGGCGTGCAGATGGGGCACTTCCTCGAGGTGTATCGCAACGACGAGTATCTCGGCCGCGTGCAGGTGATCAGCGTGAAGCCCGACCGTTCGGTGGGCCGGGTGATTCGCGAGTTCAAGCGGGGCGACATCCAGCCCGGCGACCGCGTGGCCACGCGGCTCAAGGCCTGACACGGCGGACACTCCCCGGAGCGACTTCGAGGATGGCAGACGACTCGCAGCCCGTATCGCGACCGCCGGTGAACGTCTACACGGCGATGCTCATTCTCTCCTTCATCGCAATCGCCGTCGGCTGCATCGTGCTCGCGCTCGATCTCGGCCGCTACAACTTCGAGATCCAGCCACCGGCCGGCATGAAGCCCTCCTGACGGGAGGCCGTGATGTTTGGATGGCTGCGGGAGCGGCGGCGGCGATCGATCCGCACGAGGCCTTTTCCGTCGGCCTGGCTCGACATCCTCCGGCGCACCGTCAAGCAGACGGCCTGGCTCTCCGACGACGAGGCCGAGCGACTGCGGGCGTGGGTGGCCGTGTTTCTCGCCGAGAAGCAGTTCGAGGGCTGCCGTGGCTTCGAGATCACCGACGAGGTGCGCGTGACGATCGCCGGTCAGGCGGCGCTCGTGATGCTCGGGCTCGACGAGGAGCATCTCGACCGCCTCCAGTCGGTGCTCGTGTATCCCGGCGACTACCTCGCGCCCAAGTCGACGCCGCTCGCCGGGGGCGCCGAGCTCGAATGGCAGGAGGAGCGGCTCGGCGAGACCTGGGGCGGTGGCAGCATGGTGCTCGCCTGGCCCCGCGTCGTCGAAGGAGGCCGCCTCCGCGACGGGCCGCGATCGGTCGTGATCCACGAGTGTGCCCATGCCGTCGACATGCTCGACGGCGAGGTGGACGGCATTCCGCCGCTCGGGTCGCCGCGCGAAGTGCGAGCGTGGGCCCAGGCGATCGACGCCTGCCAGGCACATTTCGAAGAGGCGCTCGACGAGGAGCGGAGCGTGCCGTTCGACGACTACGCGCTCGAAAGCCCCAGCGAGTTCTTCGCCGTGGCGACGGAGTGCTTCTTCCAGGATCCGCACCGCCTGGCCCGCTTCGACGCCACGCTCTACGACTTGTTGCGTCAGGCCTGGCGGCAAGACCCGAAGCGTCGCGTGCCCGTCCAGCGCCGGTAAGACAGACACCAGCGTGTCACGATATTTGCACTGACCTCAAATCGCCCACGCCGGCTTCGGGCTCCCCGTGCCCCGTTGCCGGATGTTCGCTGCGTTGGAAGTGTGCCGGCTCGGGGTTACCCCGTACCGTCTCGCCGGACGTTCGCCTCCGCCCTCCAGGCTACGGCTCACTCGGATTTGCCTGCGCTGCGCCATCCATGGCTCCGCTGGTCAAATAC
>JBMLMS010000029.1:0-3473 GCA_049243925.1 Pirellulales bacterium | reverse complement strand
GACGCGTATTCCCTTCGGCTCACGCCTCGGGCTTCCAGACGGGGAGGCGAGGGGCACCCCCGAGCCTCGCCCGACCTGATCGAGGGCCGCCCCCGGAGGCCTTCCTGCTCTGGCATACGGCGAATTTGTGTTGCCGTAACTCCTGTGTTTTCGTCGAACTAGGGGACGATTGGCGATCTAGGGAATCTGGAGAACTTGGATTGATTTACAGATTTTTGCCGGCCCGCTAGCCTTCTGGAGCGGTTTTTCACGGAGAGAACCCTCGCGAGCGGCCACGGATTCACCCGATGAATCTCGGGGCGGTAGGCAAGGAGGCAAAGACACGATGCTTGTAACGCAGACGACTGGCTGGATTCATGGCTTCGCACAGGTCGAGGCCCCGCGGGTGGCCCGCTGGTGGACCGCGTTGGTCGCCTGCTGCCTGACGCTCCTCGTGATTCCCAGCCGTGCCCGGGCCTCCGATGGCTGGCTCACAGACTACGACTCGGCTCTGGCGACGGCCACGAGCACCGGCCGGCCCGTCCTGACCCTGTTTACAGGGAGCGACTGGTGCCCGCACTGCAAGACGCTCGAGCACAACGTGTTCGGAAACGCCGCATTCCAAGCCTGGGCCCGCGACAACGTCGTGTTGCTGATGATCGACCTGCCCCAGGCCGGGATCTCCCAGGCCGTCCGCAACGAGCGGTCGCAGGTCTGCATCAATTACGGCGTGCGTACGTTCCCCTCGGTCCTGCTGCTCGGCCCCGACGGGCGGAAAATCACGGCTCAAACAGGCTACAAGGGCCAATCGGCGGCGGAATGGCTGACCAGCATACAGGCCCATATGCCCGCTCCCCAGGTGGCTCAGGAAACCGAAACCGACGGCGAAACCGCCAAAATCCATGAATCGCTCGACGCGGCCGTGGCCACGGCCCGGGGCGCCCGTCGGCCGATCCTCCTGGTCGTGGCCCGTCCGGGCGACAACAAGGCCCGGTCGCACTCCGAATCGCTGATCAACGACCCGGAATTCGGCGCTTTCACCAGGGATAACTTCGTCGTCGCCCAGGTTGCCCCGGCATCACCGGACGACTCCACGGTCGCCGCTCCCCTCGACACCCTCCTGGGGGGCGCCGAACTGCCGCCGGACTCCGTCGAGTTGATCGTCACGGACGACGGCCAGACGCCGCTCTTCAGCCAGTCTGGCACGCAACCGCCGGCCCGCATCGTGCACGGCCTGCGCCGGTTCCTCGCCGCCCGGCAGGCCGCCCGGCAGGCGGAGACCTCGCGGCGGTAGGACAGGCTTCAGCCTGTCGGCGGTCATGACAGGCTGAAGCCTGTCCTACGTGGCCTGGAAGCGTGAGGCCTCGGTGTTGAGGTCGGTGATCGAGCGGCGGAGTTCGTCGAGCGTCGCCGTGAACACGGCCATCGAGGCGGCAGACTCGCCGGCGCCGTCGCGGAGCGAGTCCATGGCGTCGCGAATCTGTCGGGCCCCCTGCGACTGCGTCTGCATCCCCTCGTGCACGTGCTCGAGCGACCGGGTCACCGCCTGCACCGGCTCGATGATCCGGCCGAGCTTCTCGCTCACGTCGGCCACCTCGGTGATCCGCAGGCTCACCTCGTTGCGAAACCGGTCCATCTCCATCGTGCCACTCGACACGGCCGCCTGCATGTCGCGCACCATGCGTTCGATGTCCTTGGTGGCGAGCGCCGTCTGATCGGCGAGCCGCCGGATCTCCTGGGCGACGATCCGGAAGCCGCGGCCCGACTCCCCGGCCTTCTCGGCCTCGATCGTGGCGTTCACCGAGAGCAGGTTCGTCTGGTCGGCCACCTTGGCGATCGCCGTCACGACCGACGTAATTCCGCTGGCCCTCTGGCTGATCGTGGCCAGCTTCCGGGTGAATGCGTTCATCGTCTCGTCGAGATGCTGCATCGATGCCGCCATGCTTTCGAGGCCGCCGCGGCCCTCATCGGCCACCCGGGCCGCCTCGCGGGCCGCCTGCGTGACGTCGCTCGTGGCGGCCAGCAGTTTCTCGCTCGTCGCGGAGATTTCGGCGACGGCCGTCGAGATCTCCGTCGTCGAGCCACTGAAGCCGCGCACGGCGCGATCCTGACGCGTCAGGGCAACCGACGCATCTGCCTCGACGGTCGAGAGCCGCTCGCCGGCAGCCTGAATCCGCCGCACGAGGTTGCCCAGGGAAACCCGCATCGTTCCGAAGGCGCCGAGCAGCCGCCCGACTTCGTCGTCGCTGCCGACCGGCACCGCGCCGGTGAGGTCGCCGGAGGCGATCGCCTCGGCGACCCGCAGCGATTGCCGCACCGGCCCCGCGATCGAGCGAGCCAGCCAGGCGGCGGCCAGGGCACCAGGTACGCCGACGAACACGACCGACGCGGCGGCGGCCGCCGCCTGCCACCACAGCACTTCGCGGCTGGAGGCGGTCGAGATCACCACGAGCACGGCCCCGGCCGTCCGGCCGTCTGCATACCGCACGGGCGCCGCCACGCGATACGTCTCGGACTCGAATCGTCCGAGCGGCTTCTTGGCGGCGATGCTGTCGCGAACCAGGGCGGCATCGAGCGAAACAAGCGGCACGTCGGCATCGGATGCGGTGCCGCGTTCGTCGATCCGCCGGCTCACGAGCGCCGTCGACTGAGCATCCAGAATCCGCACCTCCCGCACGTCGCCCGCCACCAGTTCCGTCACGAGCCGGCGTGTCTGGGCCCGGCCATCCGGCGACTCGCCCGGCTGGGCGGGAACTTCCGCCGCGAAGGCCACGGCCCGAGCGAGCGCCGCCGCGATGCTGTCGCCACCATCGCGAGCCTGCTGCAAGACGGCCTGACGGGCCGCATAGGTCTGGAGCAGCGTGTTGACGACGATCGCCGCGAGTACGAGCAGCGTGGTGATGGTGGCGATTTTCGAACGCAGCGACATGGGCAAGACGCTCCTCGACGGCGGATCTCTCCGCAACCTTAGTGCGCGGCCACCGCCCACGCCACCGCCGGGCCCGCTGCGGGCCTCAGCGCCGCTCGACCGCTACGACCGCGCCAGCCGGCCCCGCGGGCGGCGAAACATCGGCCGCCGACTGCCCCTCGGCCACGGCACAGGCCACCGCAGGCCGCCACCGGCCCGCCACGGCACATCCGCCGATCGGAGCGGCCACGAACAGGGGCGCGACGAGCCACGGCAGCCACATGGCGGCCATGCCTGTCGCTCGCGACTGCCGGAAGTTCTCGTCCATGATCAGGCAGATACCGGCCGCCGACCCTGGGATCAATCCCAACCGAGTGGCCGAGGCGGGGATCGAACCCGCACGGAGATCGCTCTCCACGGGATTTTAAGTCCCGTGCGTCTGCCAGTTTCGCCACTCGGCCCGAGTTGCCGCGATGGTACCAACAACGTGGGGCAAGCGTCTCGCTTGCCGTGGTCTCTCCCAGATCAGATGGGCGCCGGCTCGGGGTTACCCCGTACCGTCTCGCCGGACGTTCGCCTCCGCCCT
>JBMLMS010000028.1:1429-6671 GCA_049243925.1 Pirellulales bacterium | reverse complement strand
AAGCCGGAGACGACGCCGGGACGGCGGCGACGGCGCGACAGCAAGCCCGCAGTGAACGTCCGGCGACGGGATATGGGGAGCCCGAAGCCGGAGCGCCCAACGCCCCCGAACGTCCGGCGAGACGGTACGGGGCAACCCCGAGCCGGCGCACTTCGCAGGCTCCGAGTGCGGGTGGTTATCTGCTGCGCGAATACGTACAACAACGCTCATGCAAGACGCCGTCGTCGAAACAAATCTGGGCATCGGTACGCTCTATCGCGGCAAGGTCCGCGACTGCTACCGGCTCGCCGACACGATGCTCATCGTGAGCACCGATCGGATCAGCGCGTTTGACTGGATCCTGCCGACGCCGATTCCCGGCAAAGGGCAGGTGTTGACGGCGATCTCGGCGTTTTGGTTCGACTGGCTGGCGCGAGGCGAGCGTCCTGTGGCCCATCATCTGCTCACGACCGACGTCGATGCGATGGGGCTGCCGGCGAGCGTCGATCGTGGGCCGCTCCGCGGTCGGACGATGCTCGTGCGGCAGGCCGAAGTGATCCCGTTCGAGTGCGTGGTGCGCGGCTGGCTCGCCGGATCGGGGCTCGCCGAGTATCGCCGGAGTGGCACCGTGTGCGGTGTGTCGCTCCCGGCGGGGCTGGCGGCCGGCGGCCCGCTGCCGGAGCCGATCTTCACGCCCGCCACAAAGGCCGCGAGCGGCCACGATGAAAACGTGAGCTTCGACGTGATGGCGGCAGCCATTGGCGTCGAGCTGGCAGCGACACTCCGTGCTCGCAGTCTCGATGTTTATGCACGGGGCGCGGAGCATGCGGCGACGCGGGGCATCGTGCTGGCCGACACGAAATTCGAGTGGGGCCGCACGGCCGACGGTGAGCTCCTGCTCGTGGACGAGGTGCTGACGCCCGACAGTTCACGATTTTGGCCCGCCGCGGCGATCGCACCCGGCCGCGTGCCCGACTCGTTCGACAAGCAGTTCGTGCGCGACTGGCTCGAATTGAGCGGCTGGGACAAGGCCAGCCCGCCCCCTGCCCTGCCCGCCGAGGTGGTGGCGAAGACGCGGGAGAAGTATTTCGAGGCCTGCCGGCTCCTGACCGGAAAAACCCCGTGAGGCGGCCGAGAGGAAGTGGCCTAGGGGAGCGGGTTTTTTCGAACTAGAATCGCGGCGTTCCGCCCGTCATCCGCTTGTGTTCCCCCTCTAGCTCATTCCATGCTGCGTTATTGGACCGCCGGAGAATCGCACGGCCCGGCCCTCGTCGCCCTCGTCGACGGCTTTCCTGCCGGACTGGCGGTCGATGTGCCGCAGATTGATGCCGAGCTCGTGCGGCGTCAGGGAGGCTACGGCCGCGGCGGCAGGCAGCGGATCGAGACGGACGCCGTCACATTTTTGTCAGGGTTGTGGCGGGGTGTCACGCTTGGCAGCCCGCTCGCGCTGCAAGTGGTCAATAAAGACGCGAAGCTCGAAAAGCTCGACGATGTCGATCGGCCCAGGCCCGGCCATGCCGACCTGCCGGGGGCGATCAAGCACCTCGGCGGGGTGCGGGCCGTGCTCGAGCGGGCGAGCGCCCGCGAAACAGCCGCCCGGGTGGCGGCGGGCGGCCTCGCCCGGCAGCTCCTCGCGGTCTTCGGCATCGGCGTCGCCGGCTGGGTGACGGAACTAGGCGACGTGCGGCTCGGCGATCGTTCGGGCACCCTCGACGAACTGCGCGCGGTCCGCGACACGAGTGCCATCTATTCACTCCACCCCGAGCGTGATGCCGAAGTGACGGCGCTGATCGACCGCGTCGGCAAGGAGGGCGACACGCTCGGCGGCGTGGTCGAAGTGCGGGTCGATGGTCTGCCGATCGGCCTCGGCACGCACGCGCAGTGGGATCGGAAGCTCGACGGCCGGCTCGCGCAGGCGGTGATGGCGGTGCAGGCGATCAAGGGCGTGGAGATCGGCCTGGGGTTCGAGGCGGCTCGGCGCCGCGGGTCGCAGGTGCACGACGCGATTCACTACTCGGCGGAAGACCGCGGCGGCCCCACGCTCGGGTTCACTCGGCCGACGAACAATGCCGGCGGCCTCGAGGCCGGGATGACCAACGGCCAGCCGCTCGTGATCCGGGCCGCCATGAAGCCGATCAGCACGCTGCGGAAGCCGCTCGGGTCGGTGAACCTGCGGACGAAGCAGCCGGAAGAGGCGGCCTACGAGCGCAGCGACGTGTGCGCGGTGAGCGCGGCCAGTGTGATCGTGGAAAACGTGGTGGCCTTCGAGGTGGCGGCGGCGCTCGTCGACAAGTTCGGCGGCGACAGCGTGGAAGAGATGCAGGCACGGGTTCGGCTGTATCACGATCTCGCTCGGGCCCGCTGACGCGGAGCCTGGAATTCCGGAGGTGAACAAGGATGTTCATCGAGCAGTCCGCGGCCCGCAGGCGCACCGTGCGCATGCTGTTCGTGCTGGCGGGCGTGGTGCCCTGCACCGCGCTCGCGACGATCGCCTGGTGGTGGCAGTCGAGCGGCCACGTCAATGCCGTCGCGCGGGCGGCGGCGGTGCATCTCGGCATGCCGATCGTGGTCGGTGCGGTCGGCCATCCCCGCCCGGGTGTGCTCCGGCTCGGGCAGGTGACTCTCGGCACCGTGGGGCGTGACGACGCGGTGCGCGTGCCGCACGTCGAGGTGGAGCGGGCGGCAGGTGAGGTGCGGGTGCGGGTGCCCCGGCTCGAGTGTTCGCCGGCGGCCGTGCGAACGCTGGCCGGCATCGCCGGCGAATGGCTGCTGCGGCCGACGCGATTTCCCGATGCGTGGGTCGTGGACGTCGGTGACGTGGCCTGGCTGCCTGTGGCTGGCCTGCCCGATGCCACTTCGGCCGGATGGCATGTCGAGTGTGTGGCCGTCGATGACCGTCGCGCCGTGCGGTGTCGTCGTGAGCCCGCCTCGGCCGACGAGGTGAGGGTGCGGACGGGCTCCGAGGGGCTCGCCGTCGAGGGCAGCATCGAAGAAGCGGTTCCGCTGGCGATCCTCGCGGCGCTCGTGCCAGGGTTTTCCGGATGGGCCGACATGGCTGGCGATCAGGCGGTCGTCCGCGGCCGCGTCGATGCCGTGTCGAATGCAGAAGGGTGGTCGGGCACCGCGGCGGGCACGGTCGAGCATGCCGCGCTCGGCAGTGTGCTGGCCGCGGGTGGCGGCGGGGTTCAAGGAGAGGCGCTGATCACCGTCAACAGTGTGCGATTCACCGCCGGCCGGCTCGTCGCCTGCGACATGCTCGTGTCCGCGTCGGCAGGCACGCTCCCGCAGCGGGCGCTCGACGGCCTCGTCAGCAGCTTCGGGTGCCGTCCGGGGCCGGCCTATCGCTCCATCGGTGGTGATTCAGTGCGGCGGTTCGACAGGCTCGCCTGCCGGCTCGTGATCGACGAATCTGGCCTGCGCATCCGCTCGGCCGAGGGGAGCGAGCAGGCACTCCTTGCCGTCCAAGGGTTGAGCATCCTCGACGAACCGGTGGCCGCGGTGCCCATGACGAGGCTCGCCTGGTTTTTCTCCCCGGATGGCCGGCCGGCCGTACCGGCCACACCGGCGAGCGCCTGGCTGATGTCCGTACTTCCCGATGCCGGCAGCTTTTGACGCATTCTTGACGCAGGTGAGACCGGTTGCTGACGGGTGGAGGGTGGCAGAATTGCCGAAAAACGTCAGAGTAGTGCAATGACCATCCGATTTCGGCAACGTTCCGGCCTTTAGAAAAGGACCCCGATGGCTACCGTACCCATGCCGTGCGATCTGCTCGAGTCCGACGCCGACGTCACCACGCCTGCTCCGTTGCAGAGGCATGAGAAAGAGCCGCGGCGCGATGGACGAGCCCACGCCGGCAGTGGCTTGGCCGACATCGACTGGCCCGTCGCCATTTGGATCGGTGGAATTCATCTGGCTGCGCTGGCCGCGCCGTTTTGCTTCACGTGGTCGGGGCTCGCGATCTGCATGGCGCTGTACTACATCTCGGGCAGTCTCGGTGTCTGCCTGGGCTACCATCGGCTGCTCACGCACGGCAGCTTTTCCACATGGCGTCCGGTAAAGGTTTTCTTTGCATTCCTGGGGGGCATCTCCGGCGAGGGGTCGGCGATCGACTGGGTGGCGAACCACCGCAAGCATCACGCCTTCAGCGACCAGGAAGGTGATCCGCACACGCCCCGTGAAGGCGGCTGGTGGGCCCACATCATCTGGCTGTTTCGCAAGCACACGGCCGCCGAACTGGCCGCCCACGTGAGCCGCTGGGCGCCGGACCTCGCCCGCGATCCGGCGATCCTCGCCCTCCACAAGACGTTCATTCTCTGGCACCTGCTCGCGGGTGCCATCCTGCTCGGCCTGGGGTGGTCGCTCTACGGGCCGGCCACCGGTGTGTCGTGGCTTGTCTGGGGCCTGGCGGTGCGAATGGTGATCGTGTTTCACGTCACGTGGCTCGTGAACTCCGCCTCCCACATGTGGGGCTATCGCAACTACGAAACCACCGACGACTCCCGAAACCTGTGGTGGGTCGGCCTGCTCGCCTTCGGCGAGGGGTGGCACAACAATCACCATGCGTTTCAGCGGATGGCGAAGCACGGTCATAAGTGGTGGGAGGTCGACGTCACCTACTGGGCGATCCTGGCGATGGAGCGACTGGGGCTGGCCTGGAATGTCGTCCACCACCCGCCGGGTGGGCGGCGCACCGGTGCCGGGATGGCGGTTCAGGGTGCCGACGGCGATCGCTGAATGGGCTGCTGAATTCCGCCCGGAGCGGGTCATCCAACGGCCTGCTGTTGCAGTGGAAGGGTCGTTCGGTACACTCTTGACTTCGAACCGGCCGGGGAAATCTGGTCGCTCGAACCCACGCGGCAGGCGTGCCGGTCGACATGCGTGCGGGTGCATTGGGCACCTGCGGATTCCGGCCAGTGCAGGTGCCCGCTGACCCATGTAGGGTCGTCCCATGACGGGGCGAAACAACGGCTGATGCTGACGAAAGATCGCAAGAAAGAACTGATCGGTAACTACCGTCGCGGCTCCGCCGACACGGGGTCTGCGGAGGTGCAGATTGCCCTCCTCTCGGGCAGGATTTCGCACCTCACGGATCACTTCAAGAAACACTCGAAGGATCACGCGAGCCGCCGCGGCCTGCTCATGATGGTGAGCCGGCGTCGCCGGCTTCTCGATTACCTGAAGCGCATCGCGCCGCAGCGGTATCTCGACGTGATCAAGCGGCTGGAGATCCGCAAGTAGTGACCCGCTCTCTCCTTCGCGCTAG
>JBMLMS010000028.1:0-1329 GCA_049243925.1 Pirellulales bacterium | reverse complement strand
CTAGCGGGCCGGGACTCCGCCCTAGCGGGCCGGGGAGAGCGCTGGTTGAAGACGAGCCGGGCCGGGAGCAGATCCCGCCGGCCGGACACCGGGCCCGGAGCGGTTTTGGGCACGAGGGCCGCGTCGCTGGCGCTGTCGCCAAGGTAAACCGCCAAGACAAACATTGTGGCTATTGGATTTCTATGAAGGCCGGTCCGACCCGCTGAGGTCGGCCATGAAGGGAAGAAAGAGAAGCAAATCATGAAGGTACGAGTTGAACGCACGATCGGCGACCATGTGCTCGCCATGGAAACGGGCCTCCTCGCCAAGCAGGCCGCCGGCAGTGTGCTGGTGAGCTATGGCGACACGACGGTGCTCGTGGCCGCCGCCACCGGCGCTCCGCGGCCCGGCATCGATTTTTTCCCGCTTACCTGCGACTACCGCGAGCGGGCCGCTGCAGCCGGCAAGTTTCCAGGCGGCTTCCTCAAGCGTGAGGGTCGGCCCACGATGAAGGAGACGCTCACGAGCCGTCTGATGGATCGGCCGATTCGGCCGCTCTTCCCCGACGGCTTTTTCGACGAAGTGCAGATCCAGGCGTCGGTGCTGTCGAGCGACAAGCAAAACGACGGCGACGTGCTCGCGATGAACGGTGCTTCGGCGGCGCTCTGTGTTTCGCCGCTGCCCTTCCGGGGCCCGCTTGGCAGCGTGCGGCTGGCGCAGGTCGACGGCCGCTTCATTCCGTTTCCCACGCAGGACCAACTCGAGGAGAGCGACCTCGATCTCGTGATCTCCGGCAGCGAGACGGCGGTGCTCATGATCGAGGGCTTCGCCCGCGAGATGCCCGAAGACCGCATGCTCGAGGCGATCGCCGAGGCGCACCGCTACGTCCGCGAGATCTGCGCGATGCAGCATGAGCTCGTGCAAAAGGCCGGGAAGCCGAAGAAGGATTACGTGCTCGCCGACTACACGCACCTCCGCGACCGGCTGACCCGCGACTACCTCGGCGACTTGAAGGCCGCCAAGGCGATCGAGGTCAAGCAGGATCGCGGTCAGGCCGTGAAGGCCCTCCGCGAGCGGGCCAAGGCCGCCGTGGTGCCCGGCGAGCCCGCTCCGGGCAAGGCAGGTGATGCCGGCGGCGTGAGCGACGGCGACTTCGCACACGTCTGGCACGGCCTCGAGGAGCGGGCCGTCCGCGAGCTGATCCTCGAGGGCCGCCGTCCCGATGGCCGCGACTACAGCACGCTTCGCCAGATCTCCTGCGAGGTCGATCTGCTGCCGCGGGTGCACGGTTCGGCCATGTTCCAGCGGGGTGAGACGCAGGCCCTGGTCACGATCACGCTCGGCACCGGC
>JBMLMS010000027.1:0-2926 GCA_049243925.1 Pirellulales bacterium | reverse complement strand
ATGCCCGCTTCGGCGGCGGCGGCGAGGCGGTCGATCTCGTCGAGCGTGATGCACAAGGGGGGCATGAGCACGACGGTGTCGCCGAGTTGGCGGAGGATCGCGCCGTGCTGGCGGGCGGCGAGGCAGGCCCGGGTGCCGCGCTGCTCCTGCCAGGGGTACGCTCGGCGCGTCGGCTTGTCGGCCACGAGGTCGAGGCCGGCCACGAGGCCGCACTGGCGGATGTCGCCCACGTGGTCGAGGGCCCCGAGCCGGGCCACATGCTCCCGCAGCCGTTCGATCTTCGGCGGCAGGGCGTCGAGCACGCGTTCGTCGCGAAAAATATTCAGCGACTCGAGCGCGACGGCCGCGGCCAGCGGATTGCCGCCATAGGTGTGGCCGTGGAAAAACGTCCGCCGCTCGGCATGGCTGCCGAGAAACGCGTCCCAGATCGCGGCGGTCGTGAGCGTGGCAGCCATCGGTAGATAGCCGGCCGTGAGGCCCTTCGCGAGGCAGAGGATGTCGGGCGTCACGCCCTCCTGCTCGCACGCGAACAAGGTGCCGGTGCGGCCGAATCCCACGGCCACCTCGTCGAGGATGAGCAGCACGCCGTGCTTGGCGGTCAGTTCGCGGGCGCCGCGCAGGAACCCCGGCGGATGCACGAGCACCCCGCCGGCCGCCTGCACGAGCGGCTCCATCACGAGCGCGGCGACCGTGCCGCCGTGCTCCGTGAGCGTGCGGTCGAGCGTGGCGAGCGCATCCGCGAGCGACGGAGCCGGCCGGCCGGTGTGCGGGCACGGGCCGCCCGGCGACGCGATGCGGATCGCTGCGAACGTGAGCGGGGCGAACATCGCCGTGAATCGGTCGACGCCGCCCACGCCGATCGCGCCGAGCGTGTCGCCGTGATAGGCCTCGCCGATCGCGATGAACGTGGTGCGCGGCGGCTCTGCGGGCTTCACCTGGAGCCAGAATTGAAACGCCATCTTGAGCGCGGCCTCGATGGCACTCGAGCCGTCGCCGGTGAAAAACACCTTTTCAAGCCCCGGCGGGGCGACTTCGACGAGCCGCCGGGCGAGGGCCACCGTCGTCGGATTCGAGAGGCCGAGGTTCGTCGTGTGGGCGACCTGATCGAGCTGGGCTTTCAGGGCCGCGTCGAGCCGCGGGTGCCGGTGGCCGTGGACGTTGCACCACATGCTCGCCGAGCCGTCGAGGTAGGCGTTGCCGGCGGTGTCGAAGAGCGTGGCCCCCTGCCCCGCCTCGATCAGCAGAGGCTCGTACTCCTGCATCTGCGTGAACGCGTGCCAGACGTGCTCACGGTCCCAGCGGAGAAGATCGTCGGTCGAGGGAGCGCCGCGGTCGCGAGAGAGGGTTTCCGGGCTGGGCATGCCACGAGTGTATACCGCCGGCCTTCAGCCGCTGGAGACGGGTGCGCCCACGGCCGCAGCGAGGCGGATGTCGGCACGGCCTCCGACCACGGCCACTTCGACGAAGCCCTGGGAGCCGACGAGGGCCACGGGCGTGCCGGGTGCGGCGTCGCCGTAGGTGCGCACGAGCGTGGTCACGTCGTGGGCGACCACGCGCAGCCAGCCGGCTGCGGCGATGCGCGGCCAGAGCGTGGCCGGCACGTTCGTGATGAGGTTGCCGAACGGATCGATGTGGATCACCTCGCCGTGAAGTCCGCGTGGTGTGACGTCCGGCTCGGGCCAGGTGAGGCGCTCGATGTGCTCGAGCGGCGGGCCGAGCGACGCGCCCGGTTGGCCTGCGAGGAGCCGGACCGCCGTCGGAGCCAGCACGTCGCGGCCGTGAAACGTGGCCGCGGCTGCGTCGCTCACCGGAATCAGATGCGCTGCCGTGAGCGAGGCTCGCCGCAGGGCCCACGAGAGCACGCCGTTGTCGGGGCAGAGAAACTCCTGGTCGCCGAGCCGGGTCCAAAGGAGCCGCCGGGCGGTGCCCACGCCCGGATCGACGACGACGATGTGGAGCGTGTCGGGCGGGAAGGCGAGGCAGGCCTGACCCACGAGCCAGGCCGCAGCCCGGATGTCATGGGCCGGAAGATCGTGGGCGATGTCGACGAGCATCGGCTGCACGGTGCTGCCGAGCAGGACGGCTTTCATCTGCGCGACGTATTCGCTGCCGGTGCCGAAATCGGTGGTGAGCGTGACGACGCGGGGCATGACGCTTCAATGTAGGACAGGCTTCAGCCTGTCGGTATTCATGACAGGCTAAAGCCTGTCCTACGGGATAAACCCCGGGAGGTCGTCGAGGCCGACGGTCTCCACGGCGGGCCCGCCCGGGTCGCGCAGGGCTTGTCGGTCGGGCGTGCGGCAGACGACGGCCACGTGGGCCACGTCGCTCGTGCCGATTTCCTCACGAATGCGGAGCAATCGACGCACGTCCGCCGTCGAGGGAAACTCGCTCCAGGTTGCGTCAAGGATCACGAGGCCGCGGGGCGTCGGCACCACGAAGTCGACCTCCTTTGTGCGGTCGCGCCAGAACACCGGTTCGACCCGGGGCGCGAGCCGACGAATCTCGGCGTGCACGTACGTCTCCCACAGCGCGCCGATGTGGGGCGACGCCGCGAGTTCATCGGCATTTCGAATCCCGAGGAGATGGCTGCAAAGACCTGTGTCGCGGAAGTAGAGTTTCGGCGCCTTCACAAGAGGCTTGCCATGCGGCGGCAGCCGGGGACGCACGAGCGCGACGACGCCCGCCTCGACGAGCGTGTCGAGCCAGATCGCCGCCGTCGAGCCCACGATGCCCACCTCCCGAGCCAGTTCGGCCTTATTGAGCAGACGGCCGGTTCGCAGCGCCGCCGCGCGGAGAAAGCACTCGAACGCGTGCACGTCGTCCACGCGGAGCTGGCCGGGCAGCTCACGGTGCAGGTGGTCGGCGACGAGCGTGCGGAGATAGTCGCCCGGCTCGCGATCAGCGTCGGCGTAGAGTGCAGGAA
>JBMLMS010000026.1:0-1880 GCA_049243925.1 Pirellulales bacterium | reverse complement strand
GCAGCAGCCGATCGCCCACGCCCACGCCCGGAGCCAGATCGGCCGCACGCTCGACGTGATCATCGACAGCCAGAGCACGGAGCGCGAGGACGTGTGGATCGGCCGCTCGTACGCCGACGCGCCCGACATCGACTGCGTGGTGTATGTGACGGCACCCGGCACCTCGGCCAAGCAGCCGCTCACGGGAAAGATCATGCCGGTGGAGATCGTGGCCTCGAGCGGCTACGACCTCGCGGGCGTGGTGGTATGAGAGAAAAGGTGACAGTCACCATTTGCCGCCTTCCCGTAGGACAGGCTTTCGCCTGTCTGGCTTGCGGGACTCAGTCGGCGTTCTTGACAGGCTGAAGCCTGTCCTACGGGTGTTATGGCAACGAGCGCAGACCTCGACCGCGTGTGGACGGTGCCGAACGTGCTGTCGGCGGCGCGGCTCGTGATCGCGATCGGGTGCTTCGTGGCGATCGAGCGAGCCGCGTGGGCCGGGGCCCTGGGGCTGTTTCTCGTAGCGGCCTCGACCGACTGGGTCGATGGCTGGTGGGCCCGTCGATTCGGGCAGATCAGCCGCCTGGGCCGGATCTTCGACCCGCTCGTCGACAAGGTGCTCGTGTGCGGCGCGTTCGTGCTGCTCGCCGCCCGCGGCGAGGCATCGGCGATCGCACCCTGGATGGCGGTCGTCGTGGTGCTGCGGGAGCTCGTCGTGACGGCCGTGCGGGCTGAGATGGAGCGGATGGGCCACGACTTTTCCGCGGGGCTCTCCGGCAAGCTCAAGATGGTGCTCCAGTGCGCGGCCGTCGCACTCGAGCTCGCGGCCCGCACCTGGCCCGAGGCGGCGATCGCCGGTGTCGAACTCCGTGTGGCCGCGACGGGCATGGCCTGGGCGGCAGTGATCACGACGGCTTGGTCGGGAGTGGAATACCTCGCAAAGGCAGGCTCGCTCGTGGCCGGAAAGCAGGGGTGAGCCGTGCAGGACGCCGCAGTGGACGGCCTCGTGTCTGACTTGCTCGCGGCGCCCGCGATAGGCCTCGGCGCCGCGGCAGTCGCGATTCTCGGCAGCCTCGCAATGATGGGGCTGCTCGCCGCGCGTTTCTGGCGTGGCGAGCCGATCGTACGGCCGGGAGCGAATTCGCCCGTCACGTGGGACGGCATGGATGTGCTCTGGATCGTGGTGGTGGCGATCCTCTTCCAGACCGTCGCGTCCTCGTTTGGGCCGCGTCCGCTGCCGGTGCAGCGGCAGCTCGTGTCGGGCATGCTCGCGACGGCCGGGGCTGCCGCGCTCGCCGTGATCCATCTGCGCCGGCGCGGTGCGTCGTGGGCAGGGCTCGGCTTGCACGTGGCCGATTGGCCAGCAGCCATACGGCAGGCCGTCGGCACGGTCGTGCTCGTGCTCGCGCCGCTTCTCGGCCTGGCTGCGATTCTCGATCGCATCGAGCCCTACCGGCATCCGATCGTCGAGTTTCTCGCCACGCATCGCGACGCTGCCTCGATCTCGCTCGTGTGGCTCGCCGCCACGGTCGTGGCCCCGCTCGTGGAAGAGTTTTTCTTCCGGCGCGTGCTCCAGGGCTGGCTCGAAGACTGGCTCACGGGCCGGGCCGCGTCGGCCGCGGGCGGGCTCGCGATCACGGGATCGGCGTTCGCCTTCGCGCTTGCCCATCTCGGCCAGGGCCTTGCCTGGGTGCCGCTCGTCGTGCTCGGCGCCGTGCTCGGGTGGCTCGCCCGCCAGACCGGCTCGATCGTGCCCGGTATCCTCGCCCACGCCCTGTTCAACGCCGTGAGCGTGGTGCTCGTGCTTTTGCAGCCGGCGACATGACTCGGCGCTTTGAACGTGGGCGCGCCGGCTTCGGGCTCCCCATATCCCGCTCGCCGGACGTTCGCCTTCGCCCGAC
>JBMLMS010000025.1:0-2152 GCA_049243925.1 Pirellulales bacterium | reverse complement strand
GTGTTCGGCAGCTGGATGAACGAGCGGGCCATCCTCTATCGCCGCAAGTACAAGATCCCCGACGAGTGGGGCACCGCGGTGAACGTGCAGAGCATGGTGTTCGGCAACATGGGCGACGACTGTGCGACGGGCGTGGCCTTCACCCGCGATCCCGCCACGGGTGAGGACGTCTTCTACGGCGAATACCTCGTCAACGCCCAGGGCGAAGACGTCGTGGCCGGCGTGCGCACGCCCGAGCCGGGCGCCGAACAGGAGCACCACCCGGGGTTTGACGGCACCTACAAGCAGCGGGCAAAAGTGCGCCCGACACTCGAGAAGAAGTTTGGCGACGTGCAGGACTTCGAATTCACGGTCGAGAAAAAGAAGCTCTACATGCTGCAGACGCGGCATGGCAAGCGCACGGCGCTGGCCTACGTGAAGATCGCCCACGACATGGTGAAGCAGAAGCTCATGACGCCGGAGCATGCCATCCAGTCGGCCGACCCCGACGCGCTCTCGCAGCTGCTGGCTCCGATCTTCGACCGCCACGATTACGAGGCGGCTCGGAAAAGCAGCCGGCTGATGACCTCCGGCCTGCCGGCCGGCCCCGGCGCGGCCACCGGCCAGCTCGTGTTCACTGCGGCCAAGGCCGAAGAGCTGGCCCATGCCGGCAAGAAGGTGGTGCTCGCGCGGGTCGAAACGAGCCCGGAGGATCTCCGCGGCATGATCGCCGCCGAGGGCATCCTCACCAGCCGCGGCGGCGTCTCCAGCCATGCGGCCCTCGTCGCCCGACAGATGGGCAAGGTGTGCGTGGCCGGCGCTGGAGCGATCCAGATCGACTACGCCAAGGGCACGCTCACCTGCGCCGGGCAGACGCTCCGCGAAGGCGACGCGATCTCGATCAACGGTTCCACAGGCGAGGTGTTCGCGGGGGCCATCAAGACGGCCGACAGCGAGCTCAAGCAGGTGCTGATCGCTCAGACGATGAAGCCGGCCGACTCCGAGGTGTTTCAGTACTACGACTTCATCATGAAGCTCGCCGACAAGCACCGCACGCTCGGCATCCGCACCAACGCCGACACGCCGGAGCAGGTGCGCCATGCGATCGCGTTTGGTGCCGAAGGGATCGGCCTGACCCGCACCGAGCACATGTTCTTCGAGGGCGACCGCATCGACGCGATGCGCGAGATGATCCTGGCCGACTCGATCGAGGCCCGGCGCGAGGCCCTCGCCAAGCTGTTGCCCTACCAGCGTGAGGACTTCGAGGGCATCTTCCGGGCCCTCGACGGCCGCCCGGCCACGATCCGCTTCCTCGACCCGCCGCTGCACGAGTTCGTGCCCCACGACGACAAGGCCCAGGCCGATCTTGCCGCCAAGCTCCGGCTGCCGGTCGAGACGGTGAAGGCCCGTGTCCACGCTCTGCACGAGTTCAACCCGATGCTCGGCCACCGCGGCTGCCGCCTCGGCGTGAGCTATCCCGAGATCTCCGAAATGCAGGCGCGGGCCGTGTTCGAGGCCGCGGCGAAGGTGCAGAAAGAAGGCATCAAGGTGAAGCCCGAGATCATGATCCCGCTCGTCGGCTTCAAGAAGGAGCTCGACAACCAGGTGGAGATCGTGCACGCCGTCGCCGAGCAGGTGCAGAAGGAGACGGGCCAGAAGATCAAGTATCTCGTCGGCACGATGATCGAGATCCCGCGCGGCGCCCTCACGGCCGACGAGATCGCCGAAACGGCCGAGTTTTTCTCGTTCGGCACCAACGATCTCACCCAGACCTGCCTCGGCATGAGCCGCGACGACATGGGTTCGTTCCTCCAGAAGTACACCGACGCCGGCATCTTCAAGGCCAACCCGTTCGCCTCGATCGACGTCTCGGGCGTGGGTCAGCTCATGAAGGTGGCCGTCGAGAAGGGCCGCAAGACCCGCAAGGACATCAAGCTCGGCATCTGCGGCGAGCACGGCGGCGATCCCCACTCGGTGGTGTTCTGCCACCACGTGGGCCTCGACTACGTGAGCTGCTCGCCGTTCCGCCTGCCGGTGGCCCGCCTGGCCGCCGCCCAGGCATCGCTCGGGAAAACCTACTGAAGACACGCGGCACGGAGCCCCATAACCCAACACGTCCAAGCCGGCTCGGGGTTACCCCGTACCGTCTCGCCGGACGTTCGCCTTCGCCCTC
>JBMLMS010000024.1:0-10030 GCA_049243925.1 Pirellulales bacterium | reverse complement strand
AGGCGAGTTGGGCGTCGCCGCGTCAGGCCCTACGCTACGGGAATGGCCGATCTGCTCGAACTCACGTCCGAGGGGCTCTATTGCCGGCAGGGCGATTTTCACGTCGACCCGTGGCGACGGGTGCCGCGGGCGATCGTCACGCATGCGCATGCCGATCATGCGCGGCCCGGGTGCGACCGCTACCTGTGCGCGGCCCGCGGTAAGCTCGTTCTCCGCGAGCGGATCGGGGGCGGGGCGCCGATCGACACGCTCCGCTGGGGCGAGTCGCTCGTCATCAACGGCGTGAAGGTGTCGCTCCATTCATCGGGCCACGTGCTCGGCGCGGCGCAGGTGCGGCTCGAACATGGCGGGCAGGTGTGGGTGGTGAGTGGCGATTACAAGACGCAGCCCGATCCGACGTGCGATCCCTTCGAGTCGGTCGAGGCCGACGTGTTCATCACCGAATCGACGTTCGGCCTGCCGATCTACCGCTGGGCCGAGCCCGAGCAGGTGGCGGCGGAGATCAATGCGTGGTGGCGTGAGAATCAGGCCGCGGGCCGCACGAGCGTGATCCTGGCCTATGCGCTCGGCAAGGCGCAGCGGATCGCGGGGCTCGTCGATCCGTCGATCGGCCCGATCGTGGCGCACGGCGCGGTGATGAAGATGGTGCGGGCCTACCGCGACAGCGGCGTGCGGCTGCCGCCGATCGACGGCGTGCCGCCGCGGGCCCGGCGGGTCGGCGACGGGCGGGCGCTCGTGATCGCGCCGCCGTCGGTGGCGGGCAGCCGGTGGCTGCGGCTCTTCGGCGAGGTGAGCGTGGCGCCGGCGTCGGGCTGGATGACGGTGCGCGGGATTCGCAGGCGGCGCGGCTGCGAGCGGGGATTCGTGCTCTCCGATCACGCTGACTTTCCCGGATTGCTCGGGGCGATCGACGCCACGCGGGCCCGCCGGGTGCTCGTCACGCACGGCGCCAGCGAGTCGCTCGCCCGGCTGCTGTGCGAGCGCGGGCTCGATGCCGCGCCGCTCGCCACGCGGTTCACGGGCGAACGACCGCCGGACGACGCGGCCGATGACGACGCAGAGGCTGCGGCCGAGGCGGCTGACGACATGCATGCCGCCGCCGAGGAGGCCCCGTGAGAGACTTCGCGGCCCTCTACTGGCGGCTCGACGCGACCACGAGCACGAACGACAAGCTCGCCGCGCTCCGCGACTACTTTGCAGCAGCGCCCGCCGACGATGCGGCCTGCGCGCTCCATCTGCTCTCGGGTGGCAAGCAGTCGCGGGCCGTGTCGACCACGCTCCTGCGGCAGTGGGCGGCCGAGGCGGCCGGCATTCCGCTCTGGCTGCTCGAGGAGTGCTATGCCCAGGTGGGCGATCTCGCCGAGACGCTGGCGCTCGTGCTGCCGCCGCCGGAGGCTGGCCACGACGACACGCGCGCCG
This sequence comes from Pirellulales bacterium, assembly GCA_049243925.1. Lineage (GTDB taxonomy): Bacteria > Planctomycetota > Planctomycetia > Pirellulales > UBA1268 > RGVT01. The sequence continues at coordinate 8,611 of JBMLMS010000024.1, read as the reverse complement.
CGGGCCTCGCAGCGTGGATCCGCACCACGATCGAGCCGCTGCGGGCCGCCGACGACGCCGGCAAGCGGCAGATCGTGCACGACGCCTGGCGGCGGCTGGCGGCCGACGAGCGGATCGTCTGGCACAAACTGCTCACCGGCGGCTGCCGCGTGGGCGTGTCGCGCACGCTCGTGGCCAAGGCGCTCGCGGAGGTGGCCGGCATCGATCCCGCCGTGATGACGCACCGCCTGATGGGCGGCGGCATCGAGTCGGCCGACGACTACCGCCGGCTGTTCGATCCCGAGCCGACGGCGGCCGACGATCGCAAGCCCTATCCGTTCTTTCTCGCGGCACCGCTCGACACTCCGCCGGAGGAACTGGGCGACGTCGCCGACTGGCAGGCCGAATGGAAGTGGGACGGCGCGCGGGCCCAGCTCGTGCGCCGGGCGGGCGTCACCGCCCTCTGGACGCGTGGTGAAGAACTCGTCAACGAGTCGTTTCCCGAGATCGTGGCTGCCGCCGCGGCCCTTCCCGACGGCACGGTGCTCGACGGTGAGCTCCTCGCCGTGCGGTCGGACGCGCTGCTCGGCTTCGCGGCCCTCTCGAAGCGAATCGGCCGCCGCCACGTCACGAAGAAGGTGCTCGCCGAAGTGCCCTGCGTGTTCGTCGCCTACGATCTGCTCGAAGAGCATGGCGACGATCTGCGCGGCCGGCCGCTCGCCGAGCGCCGCGGCCGGCTCGAAGCGATCCGGCTGCCGGAGTTTCCCGCTTCCGGCGCAACCCTCCTGTGTTCGCCGCGGGTCGCCGCGGCCACCTGGGCCGATCTCGCCACAGCGCGGGCGACGTCGCGGGCCCGGGGTGTCGAGGGCCTGATGCTCAAGCGGCTTGCGAGCCCGTATGGCACGGGCCGCACCCGCGGCGACTGGTGGAAGTGGAAGATCGAGCCGCTCGAAATCGACGCGGTGCTGCTCTACGCACAGGCTGGGCACGGCCGCCGTGCGGGGCTGCATAGCGACTACACGCTCGGGCTGTGGCACGAGGGCCGGCTCGTGACCGTGGCCAAGGCCTACTCGGGGCTCACCGACGCCGAGATCGTGGAGGTCGACCGGATCGTGCGGGCCACCACGCTCGAAAAGCACGGGCCCGTGCGGATCTGCTCGCCGACGCTCGTCTTCCAGCTCGCCTTCGAGGGCGTGTCGCGGTCGACGCGGCACAAGTCGGGCGTCGCGGTGCGGTTTCCACGGATCGTCCGCTGGCGGCGCGACAAGCAGCCGACCGACGCCGGCGCGCTCGCCGATCTCGTGGCGTTGATCGAATCGAATGAATCACCCATCGTGCCGGAGCCGGTCGCATGACGCGTGTCCGCCTCCGTCGCCCTCCGGCCTCGCCCGCCGCTCCACCCTCGATCGAGGCGATCCGGCGGTGGTATCGCGGCCGGGGCTGGCAGCCGTTTCCCTTTCAAGAAGAGGTGTGGGCGGCGATCGCGGCTGGGGAGAGCGGCCTGCTCCACGCTCCCACCGGCACCGGCAAGACGCTCGCCGCCTGGCTCGGCGCGATCCTGCGAACGGGCGCCGCGGGCACGGGCATCCGCGTCGTCTGGCTGACGCCGCTCAAGGCGCTCGCCGCCGACACAGTGCGCGCCCTCGACGAACCGCTCAAGGGCGCGGAGCCGCTTGCGGCCGGCTGGACGGTCGGCCTGCGCACGGGCGACACGTCGGCCGCCGATCGGAGGCGGCTCCGCGCCGCGTGGCCGACGGCCCTCGTGACCACGCCCGAATCCCTGTCGATCCTGCTCTCGCTCGACGACGCCCACGAGATCTTCGCCGGGCTCGACACCGTCGTGGTGGATGAATGGCACGAACTGCTCTCCACGAAGCGCGGCGTGCAGGCGGAGCTGGCCCTCGCCCGCCTGCGCTCGCTCCGACCCGAGCTCGCGACGTGGGGCATCTCGGCCACGCTCGCCAACCTCGACGAAGCCGTCGCGGCCCTCGTCGGGCCGGCCCGCACCCCCGCGGCCCGCGTCGTGAAGGCCGCCATCCCGCGGCGGCTCGAGATCGAGACGCTGATTCCGACGCCGATCGAGCGGTTTCCGTGGGCGGGGCACATGGGCATGCGGCTCCTGCCGCAGGTCGTGGAGCGGATCGAGCAGGCCGCCACGACGCTCGTATTCACGAACACGCGTTCGCAGGCCGAGCGCTGGTTCGACGCCATCTGCTCGGCCCGGCCCGAGTGGAAGAAGGTCGTGGCGCTGCATCACGGCTCGGTCGATCGCGAGCTGCGCACGGAGGCCGAGGCCGGGCTCAAGGCGGGTCGGCTCAAGTGCGTGGTCGCGACGTCGAGCCTCGATCTCGGGGTGGATTTCGGGCCGGTGGAGCAGGTGCTTCAGGTGGGCAGTCCGAAGGGAATTGCCCGGCTCCTGCAGCGGGCCGGCCGCAGCGGCCATGCTCCCGGCGCCACCGGCCGGCTCGTGTGCGTGCCCACACACGCGCTCGAACTCATCGAGTGTGCCGCGGCCCGCACGGCGGCCGCGGCGGGCCGCGTGGAGCCCCGCCGGCCGCTCGCGGCGCCGCTCGACTGCCTCGCCCAGCACATCGTCACGGTGGCGTGCAGCGGCGGGTTTCGCGCGGAAGATCTCCTCGCGGAGGTGCGCTCGACCCACGCCTTCGCCGCGCTCGACGACGCCTCGTGGCAGTGGGCGCTCGACTTCGCGGCCCGTGGCGGCCGGGCCCTCGCGGCCTATCCACACTACGCGCGGATCATCGAGCGGTTCGGCCGCTGGTATGTGGCGAGCAAGGCGATCGCCCGCCAGCATCGGATGAACATCGGCACGATCGCCGGCGACGCCACCGTCGAGGTGAAGTGGCTGCGGGGAGGCCGCCTGGGCACCGTGGAGGAATCGTTCATCTCGCGGCTCAACGAGGGGGATCGTTTTCTCTTCGCCGGCAAGCCGCTCGTGCTCTTCCGGTTCGACGGTCTCACCGCTTGGGTGAAGCGGGCGCGCGGCGGGGCACACCTGCAGGTGCCGCGCTGGAACGGCGGCCGGATGCCGCTCTCCACACTGCTCTCGTCGGCCGTGCTCGACATCGTGCGCGGCAGCCTCGACGACGGGCTTTCCACGGGGCCCGAGGTGGAGGCCGTGCTGCCGCTGCTGCGCACCCAGGCCCGCTGGAGCCGCGTGCCCGATCACGACACGCTCCTCATCGAGCAGTGGCACGGCCGCGACGGCCACCACGCGTTCGTGTTTCCCTTCGAGGGCCGGCTCGTGCACGAGGGGCTCGCGGCGCTCGTGGCCTGGCGGATCGCGAGCCGGAGCCCGAGCACGCTCACGTTCACCGCCACCGACTGGGGCTTCGAGCTCGCGGGCCGCACCCCGCTCGCCTACGACGAGCGGGCGTGGCGTGGGCTCTTCTCGCCGGCCAATCTGCTCGAGGACCTGCTCGCCTGCCTCAACGGCACGGAGATGGCCCGCCGCCACTTTCGCGAGATCGCCCGCGTGGCCGGCCTCGTGTCGGGTGCGCAGCGGTCCAACAAGCAGACCCAGGCCTCGGCCGGGCTGATCTACGACGTGCTCCAGGAGCACGATGCCGACAACATGCTCCTCGCGCAGGCCAGGCGCGAGGTGCTCGAGCAGCAGTTCGAATTTCGGCGCCTCGCCGACGCCCTCGCCACGATCGCCACGAAGGACATCCGGATCGTCGAGACTCCGCGCATGTCGCCGCTCGCGTTTCCGATCTGGGCCGAGTTCGTGCAGTCGCGGCTTACGACGCAGGGCTGGCTGGAACGGATCGCCGACATGGCCCGCGACCTCGAGGCCGCGGCCGATGGGCCGACCGCCGACGCCCCGAATGGACAGCGGCCATGAAGATCGGCAGCGACTCTGAAAATGACATCGTGCTGCTGCCCGGTCGGGCCGCGCTCTTGCCCGCCACCCGCACATTGCTCGTCGCCGACGTGCACCTCGGCAAAGCGGCCACTTTTCGCCGTGCCGGCATTCCCGTGCCGGAGGGCTCTGCCCAGCGGGATCTCGCCCGGCTCGTCGACCTCGCGGCCCGGCATGCGGCCCGGCGTGTGGTGGTGCTCGGTGATCTCATCCATGCCAAGAGCGGATGCACCGAGGCCGTCCTCGACGAGTTTCGCGCGGCCCGGCAACGGATCGCCGCCGACGTGCTGCTCGTGCTCGGCAACCACGACTGCGGGCTCGGCGTGAGCCCCGCCGCCCTCGCCGCCCGCCTGGGCATCGACGCCTGCGTGCCGGCGCTCGACGAGCCGCCGTTTCACCTCGTGCACGAGCCGGCGGCCGATCTGCAGACGCCCCGTCGCGACCTATTCACGATCGGCGGGCATCTTCATCCCACGATCGCGCTCGGGTCCCCGAGCGGCGACCGTCTCACCGACCGCTGCTTCGTCGCCGAGCCGTCGACGCTCGTGCTCCCCGCCTTCGGCTCGTTCACCGGCGGCCACCGCATGGCCTATGCCGACGGCATGCGGCTCTGGATCGCCCGCGACGACGGCGTGGCAGACGTCACGACGATCGCGGAGCAGTCGCGTCGCGCCAGGCGCGGCTGAGGCGATCGAGGAGATCGCGGGCCGTCATCGAAATCTCACCGAGATCGTGCGCGGCAAGGTCACCAGCCCGCCCGTGCACCCACGCTGCCAGCCGGGCGGTGTGGAACGGGCTGAGCCCTTGGGCGAGAAGCGTTGCGACGATCCCCGTGAGCACGTCGCCCGTGCCGCCCGTCGCCATGCCAGGGTTCCCAGTTTCGTTGCGGGCATGCCGCGAGCCATCCACGATGAACGTCGCCGGCCCCTTGAGCACGATGACGGCGTCGATGCCCCGGGCCATGTCGGTGGCGCGGGCCTCGAGCCAGGCCCGATCGCGAGCTCGCGAGTCGGCTGGGTCGGCGCCGAGCAGCCGCAGCATCTCGCCGGCATGAGGCGTGAGGATGCGCGGGCCGGCGTGGATCGCGAGCTCAGCTGCATCGAGCCCGGCCAAGGCGAAGAGCGCGTCGGCATCGAACACGGCCGGCTGGGGGAGGTCGTGCCACAGCTCGAGCACGAGCGCCATCACGGCCGGAGTTCGCCCGATCCCCGGCCCGATCGCCACCGCGTCGGCCTGGCCAATTCGCATCCGCAGCGACGGGCCGGCCGCGGCTGCGAACGTTCCACCGGGCTCCGCCTCGAAGCCGCGGGTCATCACGCACGGATCGAATCCTGCCGCGATCGTCACCACTCTCTCGGGCACGGCCAGTTCGACGAGCCCCGCCCCGCTCCTGAGGGCCGCCATCGCGGTGAGTGCCGGCGCGCCCGCCATGCCTGCAGAGCCGCCGACCACGAGCACGCGGCCGTAATCTCGCTTGCTCGTGGTGCGATCGCGCGGCGCGATCCGCGGCAGATCGGCGGGCACGTCGTCGGCTCCAAGCGGAGGCATGTGGGGTGCTCCAACACTGACAAAAGCGTCAGCCCGGCCTTGAATCGGGTCGCACCGTGGCGGGCAACCGCCCTTTACCTTGACTGAAATACGGCAGACGGGCTACCTTCGGCGCAAAATCCTCGGGGATTCCGCCGGAAAGGAACGCACGCCCGTCATGAGTGCCGCGAAGAAATCGGTCGACCTGTTCGACGTCAAGAAAGTGCGCCAGCTGATCGAGCTCATGGAAGAGCACGATCTCGCCGAAATCGACCTCAAGCAGGGGGATCACGGCGTGCGGATCAAACGGGGCGGCGAAGTGGTGGCTCTGCCGGCGGCCACGTCGGCCGCACATCGTGGACCGGCGGCCGCAGCCCCCGGGCCCGCGCCCGATGCCGCCGACGCCCGGATGCTCCTCATCAAAAGCCCGATGGTGGGCACCTTCTACAAGGCCAGCGGGCCCGATTCGCCGGCATTCGTGAAGGTGGGCGACCGCATCGGTCCGGAAAAGACGGTCTGCATCGTCGAGGCGATGAAGGTGTTCAACGAGATCCCGGCCGGCGTGTCCGGCCAGGTCGTGGCGATCCTGGTGGAAAACGGGGCTCCGGTCGAGTTTGGCCAGCCTCTCATCAAGGTCGATCCCGGCACCTGACCCCTCGAAGCCACTATCCATGTTCAAACGGATCCTGATCGCCAACCGCGGCGAGATCGCGCTGCGGGTGATTCGTGCCTGCCGCGAGCTCGGCGTCGAGACCGTCGCCATCTTCAGCGAGGCCGACCGCGGAGCGCCCTATCTCGAGCTGGCCGACGAGGCCATCTGCGTGGGCCCGGCCCGCTCCGCCGACAGCTACCTCCGCATCGACCGGGTGATCAGCGCCGCCGAGATCGGCAACGTGCAGGCGATCCATCCCGGCTACGGCTTTCTCTCGGAAAACTCCCACTTCGCCGAGGTCTGCCGCTCGTGCGATATCGGCTTCATCGGCCCGACACCCGAAACAATGGAGCGGGTGGGCGACAAGAATTCGGCCCGGGCGCTGGCCCGGGAAGCGGGCGTGCCGACGGTGCCGGGCAGCGACGGCATCATCGGCAGCGAACAGGAGGCGGTGAAGGTCGCCCGCGAGATCGGCTTTCCGGTGCTGCTCAAGGCGACGGCCGGCGGCGGCGGCAAGGGGATGCGGGTGGCGGCCAACGACCTCGCGCTGGCGAGCGCCTGGCAGCAGGCATCGGCCGAAGCCCAGGCCGCGTTCGGCAACGCGGGCATCTACATCGAAAAATACATCGAGCGGCCGCGGCACGTCGAAATCCAGATCCTGGGCGACCAGCACGGCAACGTGTTCCACCTCTGGGAGCGCGACTGCTCCACGCAGCGGCGGCACCAGAAGCTGATCGAGGAGAGCCCGTCGCCGCGTCTCCCGCAGGCCACGCGGCAGAAGATGGCCGACGCCGCGGTGCGGCTGGCGAAGACGGCCAACTATTTTTCCGCGGGCACGGTCGAGTTCATCGTCGACCAGCAGGACAATTTCTATTTCATCGAGGTCAACGCCCGGATCCAGGTGGAGCACCCGGTGAGCGAGATGGTGACGGGCATCGACCTCGTGAAGGCCCAGATCCGTGTGGCCGCCGGGGAGAAGCTCGACCTGAAGCAGGCCGACATCGTGCCGCGTGGCCACGCAATCGAGTGCCGGATCAATGCCGAAGATCCGGCTGCGAACTTCCGGCCCTGCCCGGGCAAGATCGAGCGGATTCTCTCTCCCGGCGGGTTCGGCGTGCGCTGGGATTCACACGCCACCACCGGCTACACGGTGCCGCCCCACTACGATTCGCTGATCGGCAAACTCATCGTCCATCAGCCCACCCGCAAGGAGGCGATCGAGACGATGACCCGGGCCCTCAAGGAACTGCGGGTCGAGGGGATCAAGACCACCGTCCCGATCCACCTGGAAATTCTCTCCAACACCGCCTTCCACGAGGCGCAGATCGACACCACGTTCGTCGAACGCGTGCTCCTGGCCAAGTGAGGAACCCCATGCCCGAGTCGCTCTCCCGGCCGCCGAAGGCGGCCCACCAGTTTCGCCGTGTCGCCATCCTGTTCGCCGGCGGGCCCGCTCCCGGCGCCAACGCCGTGATCTCCACCGCGGCCACGTCGTTCATGCGCGAGGGCACCGAGGTGATCGGCATGAAGCACGGCTATTCGTCGCTTGCCGACTACTCCCCGGCCAAGCCGCTCGTCGAGGGCCGCGACTACATCAAGGTCTCGCACGAGTTCCTCAAGCGCACGCGCAGCGGTCAGGGCATCATGCTCGGCACGGCGAGGACCAACCCCGGCAAGCTCGTCTCGCACCCGAGCCACTTCGACGACGCCGAGCGGGTCAAGCAGCTGAAAAACGCCTACGAGGGCCTGCGGTCGCTCGGCGTCGAAGCCCTGATCTCGATCGGCGGCGACGACACGCTCAAGACGGCCAACAAGCTCAAGATGTATCAGGACCGGCTGCCTGCCGACGCACCGCGCATTCCAGTGGTCCACCTGCCCAAGACGATCGACAACGACTACATGGGCATCGACTTCACATTCGGCTACTTCACCGCAGTCGACACGCTGGGCGGCGAGATCCGCAACCTGCTCTACGACGCGGAGGCGAGCCGCTCGTACTTCCTCTGTGAGACGATGGGCCGCAGCGCCGGCTGGCTCTCCTACGGAGCCGCGATCGCGGGCGAGGCGAGCCTCGTGATCAGCGTGGAAGACATCCACGGCAAGTTCCGCGGCGAGGAGACCGTGACCGGGCCCGACGGGCAGACGCGGCTCAAGCCCGTGATGGACATCGACGAGGTCGTGGGCCGGATCGTGAAGACGATGCGGGTGCGCGAGGAGCAGGAAGGCAAGCAATACGGCGTGATCGTGATGGCCGAGGGGCTCGCTGAATATCTGCCCGCCAAGGCGCTCGAGGGCATTCCCCGAGACGACCACGGCCACATCTCGATCTCGCACGTGCAGCTCGGCCGGATGTTCGCCAAGCTCGTGGCGGATGAGTTCAAGAAGCAGACGGGCCGGTCACGGAAGATCGTCGGGCTCCAGCTGGGCTACGAATCGCGATGTGCCAAGCCCCATGCCTTCGACGTGATGCTCGGCAGCCAGCTCGGCGTGGGGGCCTACCGGGCGCTCGCCGAGCGGGGGCTCAACGGCGTGATGGTGAGCGTGTCGGGGCAGCTCGACCTCAACTACGTGCC